>NZ_JAPEHX010000022.1:0-42170 GCF_028823655.1 Exiguobacterium sp. B2(2022)
ACAACTCCAGGTGGGATCTACTACAAACGTAGCATCGCTAAAGAAGCACTCGGTACTGATGACCCGGCCGAAGTCGGCGAAATGATGAGCTCGATGGACGGACTCTTCGAAGTCGGTGAAAAGCTTAAAGATAAAGGCTACAAACTCTTCCCAGACGAAGGTTCAATCCGTTGGTTCGCACAAGGCGATGACCCACAAGCATGGGTAAACGAAGACAATGAACTTGTGTTGACTGAAGGAAAAGAAAACTACTTCGACTACGCGAAAGAGCTTCGTGAAAATAACTTGACTGCTCTCGCACCAGAATGGTCACCATCTTGGTTCGAAGGAATGGATAAGCCGATCAAAGTGAAAGAAGGCGGCAAAGAAACGGAAACAGAAGTCTTCTCTTACGTACTTCCAACTTGGGGTCTCCACGCTGTCTTGAAAGAGAACGCGAAAGAGACTGCTGGTGACTGGGCTGTTACAAGCGGACCGAGCCCATACTTCTGGGGCGGTACATGGGTCGGGATCTACAAAGACTCTAAACATAAAGAAGAGGCTTACGAATTCATCAAACTCATGACACAAGATGAAGAGTTCTTGACTGAATGGGCGAAAGAGACAGGCGACGTACTTGCCTTCAACCCAGTTACAGAAAAAATCAAAACGGACTTCAGCGACGAGTTCCTCGGCGGACAGAACAACTACGAGTTCTTCCTCGGCGAAGCAGAATCGATCAAACCAGGGATCGTTACGAAATACGACCAACAGCTCGACACGCTTTACGGAGCGGCAGTTACATCTTACGTAGAAGGTAAGAAGTCGAAAGAAGATGCAATCAAAGAGTTCAAGAAACAAGTTAAAAACGCTTACCCAGACATCGTAGTAGATTGACGATGACCAACACGAGGGAGGAATTTCCTCCCTCGGTTCTTATGGAAGGAGAAATACACGTGAAAAAATTAGATCGTTACGGCTATCTGTTCATCGCCCCGTTCTGGGTTGTTTTCTTGACGTTCAGCATTTATCCGGTTTTCTTGACGCTTTACTATAGCTTCACGAACTACACCGGTAGCCCAGGAGAAGAGATTGTCGGATTTGCGAACTATACACGGTTGTTGACGGACACATACTTCATCGAAGCGTTTTTCAACACCATCAAGATTTGGGGAGTCAACTTCGCCTTGCAGATGGGAATGGCACTTTTATTAGCGCTCTTATTCTCAGATCTCCGTTTGAAGCTAAAAGGATTAAACTTTTTCCGTTCATTCTTCTATCTTCCAAACTTGATCACAATCAGCTCGGTCGCGCTTTTGTTCGGTATCTTGCTCGACTGGCAGCATGGTTCACTCAACATGGTGTTGATGAAAATCGGTTTGATTTCAAATCCGATCGACTGGTTGGCAGAACCCGTGACGGCTCAACTATCCGTTTCACTCATCTTGACATGGATGTGGTTCGGTCACTCCTTCATCATCGTGATGGCCGGTGTCTCAGGAATCTCGACAGATTACTTTGAAGCCGCTCACATCGACGGTGCGAACCGTTGGCAGATGTTTACGAAAGTGACGTTGCCGCTCTTAAAACCAATTCTTCTCTACATCATGATTACATCGCTCATTGGTGGACTTCAATTGTTCGACCTTCCGATGTTGATTACAGATGGAATCGGTTCACCAGACGGTTCGTTGAACACGATGGTGCTTTACTTGTATAACCAAGCCTTCAAGTACAACAACTACGGCTACGCATCTGCGGTCGCTTACGGCTTATTCTTGATTACGCTCATCTTCTCGGCGATCGTCTTCAAAGGTATGTTCCGCAACGAACGCGCAACACAGAAGAAGGGGGCGTAAGCGATGGAACAAAATGCAGAAACACGGCGAATGCTTCCGGATAGCGAAGCGCAGCCAAAACGTAAAGAAGACCGTCCACTCAAAGTGGCGCCACCTCAAAAACAAAAGTCGAAGCATCGTGTTGTGCGAGGCTTGATCTATGCAAGTTTGGTTATTCTTGCGATTATCTGCTTCATCCCGTTCTTGATGATGATCATCAACGCGACGCGGACGAATGGAGAAGTCATATCTGGCTTCACCTTGATCCCTGGTAATGCGTTGCTCGATAACTACGCTACCCTGAGCGAGTACATCAACATCTGGACCGGTTTTAAAAACAGCTTGATTATCTCGGTATCGGTAACGGTACTTTCGGGCTACTTCTCAGCCCTTACAGCTTATGGATTCACGTTCTACAACTTCAAAGGGAAGAATGCGATGTTCATCTTCATGCTCGTCATGATGATGGTTCCGGCACAACTTGGACTCATCGGATTCTACGAGATTTCAAAAACGCTTGGCATTCTCGATACGTTCATCCCGTTGATCGTCCCTGCGATTGCAACACCGTTCACGGTCTTCTTCATCCGCCAGTACACGCAAGCGACACTTCACATCAGTTTGATTGAAGCGGCACGGATTGACGGTGCGAGCGAGTTACGTATTTTCCATACAATCGCGCTCCCAATGATGATGCCAGCGATTGCGACGATGTCGATCTTCACGTTCATCGGCTCGTGGAACAACTACTTGATGCCACTTGTCCTCTTATTCTCTCCTGAGAAATACACGTTGCCTGTCTTGATGGGCTTCTTGAAAGGATCACAAGTCGCAGAAAACCTTGGCGCGCTTTACCTAGGAATCGCGATCTCGGTCGTACCGATCATGATTGCCTTCTTGTTCCTCTCGAAGTACATCGTCAGCAGTATTTCGGCAGGTGCTGTCAAAGAATAAATATAGAGAAAAGAGGAAAACACTATGCATTTTAAGAAAGACTTCGTATTCGGGACAGCCACGTCCTCATACCAAATTGAAGGCGCACACAATGAAGGGGGACGTACCCCTTCCATCTGGGATATGTTCTGTGACATCGACGGGCGCGTGTTTGAAAAGCATAACGGCGATGTCGCATGTGACCACTACCATCGTTACGAAGAAGACATCCAGCACATCAAAAAGCTAGGTGTCGACACGTATCGATTCTCCATCGCGTGGCCACGAATCTTCCCTGCCAAGGGAGAGTATAACCCAGAAGGTATGGCGTTCTACAAAAACTTGGCGCTGCGTCTCCGTGAAGAAGGAATCAAACCAGCCGTCACGATTTACCACTGGGACCTTCCGATGTGGGCTCATGAAGAAGGTGGCTGGGTCAACCGTGAATCGGTTGACTGGTTCCTCGATTATGCGAAAGTCTGTTTTGAAGAGCTTGATGACATCGTCGACTCTTGGATCACCCACAATGAGCCTTGGTGTGCCGGCTTCCTCGGCTACCATGTCGGTGTTCACGCACCGGGTCATCGTGACATGAACGAAGCGGTACGCGCCGTGCACCACATCTTGTTGTCGCACGGAAAAGCGGTCGAATTGTTGAAGCGAGAGATGACATCCACGACCCCGATCGGCATCACGCTCAACTTGTCACCGATGTACGCGAAGACGGATTCGGCGAATGACCGCCTTGCGATGAACAATGCCGACGGGTATTCGAATCGTTGGTTCCTCGATCCGGTCTTCAAAGGCCAGTATCCGGTCGACATGATGAACTTGTTCTCTAAATATGTGCATAACTTCGATTTCATCCAATCGGGTGATATGGAGACGATCTCGACAGCTTGCGATTTCTTCGGCATTAACTTCTACAGCCGTGGCATTGTCGAGTTCAACGCAGCAAATGATTTCTTGAAGGCAGACGCTTACTCGGACTATGAGAAGACGGGCATGGGCTGGGATATCGCCCCGAACGAATTCAAAGACCTGATCCGTCGTTTACGCGCCGAGTATACTGACCTTCCCATCTACATCACAGAGAACGGCGCCGCATTTGACGACGTGCTGGAAAATGGCGAAGTCCATGACGATAACCGGATCGACTACGTCCGCCAGCACCTCGAAGCCGTTTCTGACTTGAACGATGAAGGCATGAACATTCAAGGCTACTACCTCTGGTCGCTCATGGATAACTTCGAATGGAGCTTCGGATACGAGAAGCGCTTCGGAATCCTCTATATCGACTTTGAGACACAAGAGCGTATCTGGAAAGATAGCGCGAAGTGGTATGCTGGTGTCATCGCCGACCATAAAGCCAAACACGCGGATAGCGTTGAGGCGTAACATGCATCCATCCCTGCCGCTACGGGGATGGATTTTTTGTGTGTATTTTATCTGTTACGGGAACTGTAAGAGGGGAGGGATATTCATGAAACGAGAATTTTCGACATACGAAGTAACAGGCTATGACGACCAAGGGAAGATCAAGTTCGTTCATTTGAGAGAAGGGGAGTTCGTGTTGCCGGTTGAGATTAAAGGAGACGACTTACTAAAAATCAAGAAGATGATGGAACTGAATCCCGGGGTGACTGTGATTATCCATGCGGCGGTCGACCAGAAACGGATGCGACTGCTTGAAGTGGACGGATACTCACTCCGGAAAGAAGACATGTAAAAACGCCAGCACCGAAAACGGGCTGGCGTTTGTTTATGGGATCAAGAGGATTTTGCCTTGGCTCTTCCGACTTTCTAACAAGGCATGGGCCGATGCACCATCTGACAAGGCGAACGTTGTCGGTGATGGAATGATGAGTGAACCGTCCTCGATCCAACTGAACAATTCGTGCGACCGACGAATGCGTTCCTCCTTTGAGGTGAGGACGTTCCATAAGTCGCCACCCGTCAATGTCTTCGATGTGTCCATGAGCATACGCGGATCGACCGGTTTTGGATCGCCGCCGGCCATGCCGTAGAAGACGACCGTCCCACCGATGCGAGTCGCTTCAAAGCTGTTTTCTAATGTCGCACCGACCGAATCATAAACGACATCGGCACCGCGACCGTCCGTGGCATTACGAATCTCTTCGACCCATGCTTCGTCATAGCGATAGGCACGGGCACCATGTGTTTGGATGGTCGCCACTTTTTCATCTGTCGACGTGAGACCGATGACCTGCCCGCCGAGACGCTGAATCATTTGTGTCAACAATTGACCGACACCGCCAGCGGCTGCATGTACGACTGCGACATCATCGGCTTGAATCCGATAGCTGTCGTGGACGAGGTAATGGGCCGTCAATCCTTGAAGCATGGTCGATGCGGCTGTTTCGAATGAAATGGCATCTGGAAGAGGAATCGCCTTGTCGAGCGGGACGGCAACAAATTCTGCGTTGGCGTGCGGTACATCGGCAAAGGCGATGCGATCCCCGACTTGAAGCGAGGTGACGTTCGCCCCGACCGCTTCGATCACACCGGCTCCTTCATATCCGAGAATGTATGGAGGTTCTCCGACGAGATGATAGTTGCCTTTCCGGCGATACACATCGGCATAGTTCAATCCGATGGCTTTCGTGCGTACCAATACTTCATCGACTTGTGGCATCGGTGTCGGGACTTCTTTATATGTTAAAACATCAGGACCACCGAACTGATGGAAGACGAGTGCCTTCATGCTGATCACTTCCTTCGTTAGATTCACTCAAACTATAGCATATGCATCTTCTAATATTTGTAGAGATGCCTAAGAAAAAGCCTGAGTTCATTGTAGTGAACTCAGGCTTTGTTCGACTCGGTTTGCTTTCCTGCCTGATACCCAGCCACGAGAATGAATAAGGTACCTATGATATAAGGAATGACGGACTGAAAGGCGAGACCTGCTGCAAATGAGGAAGAGACCAATAACGTAAACATGACGGTAACATTTCTTTTCATCCTGACCCAACTTTCCAATCTTTTCCTACATGATAACAGCCCTCCTCATTGCTGAGAAGGGCTGTCGTTTTTGTTTCAGGCTGACGCTTTGTCTGCCTCTTCTTGTGCTTTCAATTCTTCACCGTACGAGACGCGGTCTTGAATGCGAACGAATGGAAGGTAAACTGCAACGGCCATAGCAATCGTTGCAATCTGTAAGAGGGCAGCACGCCATCCACCGATCAAGAATCCAGAGATGACTGGAGGTGTCGTCCATGGTACTTGAAGGGCGTTGAACGGCTCGACCCAACCCCAAAGGATGGCAAAGTAAACCATGAATGAAGCGATGGCCGGCACGATAACGAATGGGACGAACATGATCGGGTTGAAGACGATTGGCATCCCGAAGATGACCGGCTCATTGATGTTGAAGATACTTGGCGCAAGTGATAACTTACCAAGCTGCTTCAAGTGTGCCGAACGTGCGACAATCAGTGTCGCGATGATGAAACCGATTGTGATCCCTGATCCACCGAGTTTCGTGAACACATCAAGGAACTGGATTGTAACGATTTTTGCGTTCTCACCAGCGACAAGCGTACCACCAGCATCGAGGATCGCTTGGTTTTGAAGCGCGTTCGCTGTGAGAAGTGGTCCCATGATTCCCATAAGGATTGCAGCACCGTGAATCCCACACCACCACATGACAGACATGAGCACCATGATGATAACGGCTCCAGCGAGTGTGTCTGTCAAGTTTTGAAGTGGTGCTTGAAGCACATCATAGATGACTTCTGTGAACGTACGCTCTGCAACCGCTTGGAAAATCGCAAACGTCGCAACGGCGAGTGAGATGATTGCCAAACCAGGAACAAGTGCAGAGAATGAGTTCGATACGCCTGGCGGTACACCGTCCGGCATTTTAATGCTGATCCCGCGTTTGATGAACTGCGAGTAGATAAATCCAACTGTCAATCCGACGATGATGGCAGCGAGGACACCTTGTCCACCTGTCCATACTTTTGGAATGACGCCACCGACGAATTCCCCAGATTCAGACAAGACAGAAGCTTGTGTGATGATGAGGAACGAGATAATCCCGAGAATACCAGCCGGTACCCCTTCGATCTTTTCGTTCTTGACGTATGAGTAACAAACGTCGCACCGACGACTTGCGTGAGCGGGAGTGACCAGTCTGCCCCGAATAGACCTGACATGAAGTCAGCCCAACCTGGAATCGGTAACGCCAGGATGAGAAGGAACAGCGACCCGATGATGGTCATCGGCATCGTGAGGATGAACCCGTCCTTAATCGCAAGGACGGGCTTGGCGTTCGCGAAGCGAACAAAAGCAGGGGTGAACTTTTCAAATACTCTTTCTAAGCGGCTCATAGGGGAACCTCCTTATAGGTCTTCAGCGCGCGTGGCGATGATCTCTTTATACCAGTGGAACGACTGTTTCTTCTTCCGTGCGAGACCGTTGTTGTGGTCGACGTAGATGAAGCCGTATTGTTTCTTATAACCGTTCAACCAACTGAGAAGGTCAATTGCAGACCAAGCGTAGTAACCGGCAACGTTGATGCCTTGTTGAACAGCATGTTTGACTGCACGAAGGTGACCTTCGATGTACTCGATTCGTGGCGTGTCCATGATTTCACCGTCGACGATCGGGTCGACATCACCGAGACCGTTCTCTGTGATATAGATTTTGACGTCGCCGTAACGATCTTTTAACATGTGCATCCCATCGAGGAACGCTTCCGGTGAGATTTCCCAATCCCATTTCGTGTACACTTTGTCGTCCATCTTGACTGTCTTATAGACGCCATCGAACGATGGGTTACCGGGGCGACCTGTCGAGTTCTCACGTCCACCAGCCATGACGAGCGCTGAGTCATTTTTCATGACGCGCTGCGGGCTGTAGTAGTTGAGACCGATAAAGTCGTTCATCGGAGCGGTACGTTTCAAGACGTCGAGTTCTTCCTCTGTCATTTCAGGGAGAAGACCTTGTTCGTTCAGACCGTTCACGACGTACTCTGGATATTCACCTTTTAAGATCGGGTCGTAGAACCAATGTGTCGCATAAGCGTTCGCATGCATTTCGGCAAACTTGTTCTCTTCTGCGTCATCGATACTGAACGCCGGGTTGAACACGTGCGTGATCCCGATTTCGCCAGTGTGACCGTTTTGTTTGAAGAGCTCGACGGCACGGGCGTGAGCGACGAAGACGTTATGCGTCGTTTGGAAATAACCTTTGACGTCGCCTTCGATGCCTGGCGGGTGTGCGCCTGTTAAGTATCCAAGTGAGCAGAAGATGACCGCTTCGTTGAATGTGATCCAGTGGTTAACACGGTCACCGAACGATTGGAAGCAAGTATCCGCGAAACGGACGAATGCGTCAACCGTCTCTTTGTTCTTCCAGCCACCTTTTTCTTCAAGTGCTTGTGGAAGGTCCCAATGGTAGAGTGTGACGAATGGGACGATGTCGTGTTTCAAACATTCGTCGATCAAGTTGTTGTAGAACTCAAGTCCTTTTTCGTTCACTTCACCCGTACCGTTCGGGAAGACGCGTGGCCATGAGATCGAGAAGCGATACGATTCGAGTCCCATCTCCGCCATGAGCGCGATGTCTTCTTTATAACGGTGGTAATGGTCGACTGCGACGTCGCCGTTTGTGTTTTCAAATGTCTTACCAGGAATTTTCGAGAAGACGTCCCAGTTCGAGAGACCTTTCCCGTCCTCGTTCCATGCGCCTTCGACCTGATAAGAGGCCGAAGCGGCGCCGAACAAGAAATCTTTAGGCATTTTCAAAGTAGTCACCTCAGTTTATTTATTTACAAGTTTTAATGAGTGGTCTAATACTTTCGCACCGTTCATCATTCCGTAGTCGACTGTGTTGATGACGTCGATTGGAACACCTTTTGGTTCGCAGATTTGCTTCCCTTTTGAAAGAAGGTACTTCACTTGTGGTCCGAGAAGAGCGACGTCGATGTTGTTAACGTATGTTTCCATCTCTGATTCTGGGTAAGCTGCGATTTCAGCTTCGATGCCGCGCTCAGAGGCAACCGCTTTCATTTTTTCTACTAACATACTTGTTGACATACCTGCCGCACAGAAGAGTCCGATTTTAATCATTTTTGATCCATTCCTTTCAATTCGTTGATTTCGTTTTGCATGTTCATCATATATCCAAGCATTTCTTTGACGAGAATTGTGTTCATCAAGTGATCTTGCGCGTGCACCATGAGGACACCGACCGTTGCCGATTTGCCTTGTGCTTCGAGCGTGACGAATTTCGTTTGAATCGCATGTGCTTCTTTTAATGTCGCGTCACCAGCAACGACTGCTGCTTCGGCTTCTTCTTTCTTTCCTTCTTGCATGAGGAGCATCGCTTGATGGTAGCTCGCTTTGGCGTCACCCGAGAGGGCGATGAGACCGAAAATATCTTCCGGTGAGATCTCGATTGTTTCAGAAACCATAATATCTCTCCTTTTTGTATGGATAACTAAAATTCATAGGTACAAATATTTTCTACACGTTGATAGTAGCACGAAAGCGTTTTCGTGTAAACCCTTACTTTTCGAAAAAGTGCATAAAAAATGCGCGCGAGAAAAGCATCTCTCGGGCGCGTTTAGGACTTGATGTTCGAGACTTTGAGCATTTTGACATGTTTAAAATGATGGATGGAACGAGAGACGTCGAAGATTTGTCCGTTCGTCAAATAGACGGTGTTGTCGACAATCAAGGCTGGGTCATTCTCGTTCAGGTCGAGCAGATCGGCGGACTCAGAATCTAAAAAGTCTGCGTAAATGACTCGGTCAGCGAATCCGATGGCAAGTTTTTGGTCACTTCGTAAATATGTGTAGATCGACTTTTGGACGATGTTCTCATCTAAGTAGATGACGAGCTCTTTTCGGAAGTATGAATCCTCTACAGAGAACGGATGATCATCAACGAGACGTAGACGTTTCACGAAGTAGACAGGTGTCCCGATTGGGCACTTCATACGTTCGGCGACCTCATCGTTCGCCACCGTCTGTTCGAAATGTAAGACGCGTGTCTCGACTTTTCGACCGCTGAAGTCACTTGTTAAACCTTGGAGCTTTTCTAAATTGATGTAATCGCTATTGTAATGGTCACGGACGAAGACGCCGCTCCCTTGAACTTGATAGACGTATCCTTTGTTGACGAGGATTTCGATCGCTTTTCGGACCGTATTGCGACTGACACCATATTTATTAGCGTACTCATCTTCGGTCAATAATTTATTCGTATGTTGGTAGACGTGATTGACAATGTCTGATTCAATCTGGCTCGCAACTTGCTTGTACTTCGGAGACATACAGTTCTACACCTTTCAAAAAAATTTGTGGGAATGAATTTGCTAACAGTATAGCAGATAACCTTTGTAAGCGGATACGTCTCATTCGTCAATTGTTGAAAAAAGTCGAACGATTCATTGCGGGAATATTCGGAAAATGTGAAACAATGATGGCATAGAATGCGTATATAAGAAAAATGCATGTTAGAGAAAGGAGGTGCTCGATTTGACTGAGACACATTGGTATATAGAAGAGACAACATGGCGGAAGTCACATCTTCAGGTCGGTTATACATTGCTGGCGTTTATTATACTTGCAATTATCCTATCGTTCTTCGGACGTTATGTCTGGCTGACCGTTCCGTTTGTTTTGATCTTAATCGCCATGATTGGATTAGATGTGAAAAAGTATCGAATACGTCGTAAGCATATGGATAATCAAAATCTGATGCGATTACTGATAGGGAACCTACTTTATGATTTGATCAGTTCAGGTGTGCTTATCTCACTCATTTCAGCTCTTCTCATCTTTCAATTTGACAGTTTGGCGTTAGCGATAGGTTTTCTCGTATGGGGAGTGGTGAGCGATCAGGTGTCACGAACGTTTCAAAAGAAATTAAATGAACAGGTTCCATTATTAAAGCAGTTGGATCAGGAGCGACAAAAATGATGAATGAACGGATAACGCAAGAGAAGGCATGGAAACGTTTATTCGACCAATGGATCTTCGGCATATTTGGAACATTGGTGGTACTCATGTTTCCCATCAGTTTATGGACGGATGACCTTACATGGGGCGTGTTGTATATCGCCTGTACACTCATTCCGTTGAACATCTTATATGTGAGGCGTTATCGGATGCGCCTGTCATTTCAACCAGAATTGAAAGGGTTATATCGTCGTCAACTTGCTCGGGACGGGATCAACAGTGTTGCCTTCTTTCTCGCATTGAATCATCAATTATTGTTCACATCAAACGTGGCGTATATATGTGTCACGGTGTTCATCGCAGGCGCGATGTTATGGACATGGAACGTGGAGACGCAGACAAAACGACAAGATGTAGAGTGTATCAACTTTAACAAGGAGGCGATATAAGTGGAGCAAGACGTAAAGTGGATGCAACGGATGCGAGGTTATGCCGTACCCGTCATGATTCTATATGTCACAGCCGTCATTGTCGCCCTCTTGTTAGAGAAAATGTGGCTCAATCCCATCATGGGGTCGGTCTCCGTGATCATCGTCGTAATGGGCTATCAAGAGATGCGCATCATGTGGCGAATGACCAAGCATCCAAAGGCGCATCGAATTCTCATTATTCAATACGTATTCGAATGGGTGGATGCGATTTTATTGACGACACTCATGGTGACCCTGCTGACCACAGAAGATGTTGGTCTCATGATTGGTCTCTTTTTCGGGATATGGGGAGTACTTAGTCCGCTTCGGCAGAAGTGGTTCACAAATCAACTCCAATATATTGAACCAGGGCTTCCGACGTATGAAGAAGTGATTGAAGGGAGGGTCTCGCATGAATCGTCCATTTGAACTTACAGTAACGCATGCCAAACAGTTCGAGCGGTTCTTTGGTTGGCCCGTACTCGTCATTTTCTTGATTTCGTTCATCGTGATGTTGCGGACACAGGCGATGTGGGTCATCCCGGTCATGTTGGTCGTAGCCATGGGTATGGCTTATAAAGGATACATGGAATATCGAGTCATTCGCCATTTTGCCGAACATCGAGCGGTCGCTCGCGTGCTACGCTATCGACTCATTGACTGTTGGATTGATGCCGTTTCTTTATTTGCGCTCTTCATCCCGATGTATGTAAACGAAGATGCCTTCATCCTGATTGGCGGGATCGTCGCCCTTTGGGGGTTGACGAAATCGTATCGAGAGAAGAAGTGGAAAGAGCGAATTCTTGGACATCAGTCTAGGCTACCGACGTATGAAGACGTGTTGGAAAGGAGAGAGGACGTATGGAACTATCACCAAAAGTAAAGTCGCAAATCGATACGATTTTAAAAGTAGACCGTTTGACGAAATGGGGTGTAGGCATCATCGGAATCGGGCTTGTCGTCAGTTTTTTGATTTACGCCTCGTATTGGACACTCTCTGACGGCGTTGTTACAGGCACATTGTATGCCGTGCTCGCCGCAATCTTGACGGGTATTTTTATTCAATATCGGATGTGGCTGCGCTTTGTGAAGAATCAAATGGCACGTAACCTCTTATCAATCAAAATGATGGCACACACGCTCGCTTTGACCGGTATCGGGATTTATGGACTCTTTTACTTTACGAGTGAAACGACAGGCACACAATCGTTCCGCATGTTCCTCCTTTCCCAGCTGACGTTTTTCGGGATTGAATACTTGGCGAAACGGTTCGATCGCGTCATTCAGTCTTATGATGAGAACTATTTGACGGATCAAGATTTAAAAGAAATTCGTGAAGTTCGAGAATACGAGAAGGAGCAACGTCGTGAACAAACGTGATCAGATGAGAGAGCTTGTCACAGTGGAAACTGAAAAGAATAGAGTCTTCACTTTTCTGTCGTGGATGGTCTGTATATCGTTGTTTGTGGCGACGGAAAAAGGATGGGTGTCAGCAGGAACTGTTCTTTTGATTGGTCAATTTGCAGGATTATTTGCGATTAAAAAGTCTTGGAAGAAAGAAACGATTCAATTGAAGTATTTAACGAATCGAGACGCCAAACGTCACATACACTTGATGTCGATTTTTAATTTTTTGACGTTCCCGATTTTGCTCATCCTTATGTTCGGATGGGTAACGAAACAAATTGAGACACCTTACTTTATTGGGTTGATGGTGACTGAAGGTGTCATATCCGTCATCGGACATAAATGGTATGAGCGATATATGGTTCGTCTCGACGAGAACTATGTCACGGAACGAGAGTTAAAAGAAGAACAAAAATGGGGGAGCGCGTGACTCACTCGAGAAAGTAGGAATATGAAGTGAGGATTGCGACGTATAACATTTGGAACCATGACACGCTATGGCAAAAACGAATCGATGCGATTTGCCAAGAAGTAAAACGAATCGACGCGGATTTGATTGCACTGCAAGAAGTCCGTTCTTACGAAGAGGGTAGTGTGGCTCATGACATTGCGGAAGCAACGGGTTATCCATACTGTGTCTTTCATGCTTACCCCGACTCACCGAACGAAGGACTCGCTTTTTTGAGTAAAGTCCCTTTTTCTTCAGTTGAAGCGATTTGGGAAGAGGATGTGGAAGAGTCAAACTTTTGTGCGACCCGAGTGACGCTCGAGCGGGGAAGTCAGGAATGGGGCATCACCAACATGCATCTGAACTGGCGCTCTTCTTCGATTCGAGAACGTCAGGTGAGAGCGGTTCAAGACTGGTTAAGTAAAGGACGCCGGAAGTCGGTCGAAGTGTTATGTGGAGACTTCAATGATCATCCTCAATCTGCCATCTATCAAGATTTATCGGATGCAAGGTGGTTAGACGTTACGACGTTTGTTGAGGAAGAGCCACGGGCGACGTTAGACGTAAAGCACAACCCGTACCTACAATCCTCTAATATCGAGCAACCTGAACGATACGATTGGATTTTGATCCGTTCCGAGTGGAAAGACGTTGAGGTTCAGCATGTCGATGTATTTGGAGACATACGAACGAGTACGGACGTTATACCGAGTGATCATTACGGTGTGATGGTTGACTTCATCGTGAATTAACAAGGAGGATGTGCTGCGGCGCCTCCTTTTTTATTTGAACAACCGAGCGATGAACCCCACACATGCCGCAAAGGGAAGAAGGAGAAGAAGCCCGAGCCATTGATCTCGCCAGACGACAAACCAAAAAGCGGCTTGCAGACACAGGATGCCAACTGCGGCAAAAATCACAAATAGCAGTGCCTTTTTGCGGGTGGAGCGGTCGTCCCACCATTCTTTAAAGTAAGGAAAACTGCAGAAGAATGCCATGGCCATAAAGAAAATCGCAGGAAACAACATGACATCCCCTAACGTGCTATTCCCTTCAAATTCTAGCCACCTGGATAAGACAGATAACAGTATGCCAATCAACAGGAAGATGCCGCCCATGTGTTTCCCCTCATTTCTTTACTCGTTACTTGTATCATGCCCGTTCTCTCCCTAGTCGAAAACCTGAAGGAGTGATGGCTTTTTAGTGAAAGTGGTGACTTTTACATGAACGGTAAAAAAGTATTCGGCGACAATTTTTCAGATTGCTCTATCCAATTCTTTTTATACTCGATAGCATGAAAGCGTATCTGGAGAAACGGTTGGATATGAAACAGAAGCGCCAGAACTCTACGGAGTTGACGAGGACGAAGGTGATCGAGATTTCGGCGGATGCCTTCCAGTCGCGTGTCACGACTGAGAGGGTCTCGTTAAAGCGTTCGGGTGACCGGACGGACAAAGCGAGACTTGATGACATTACTCTAAAAAGCCCGTTTCCTTTTTCGAGAAATCGAAGAATAGAGGAGATTTGTTTATGTGTGGAATTGTAGGAATGATTGGGAATACCGGAGCGAAGGAAGTCCTTCTCAAAGGTCTTGAAAAACTCGAGTACCGTGGTTATGACTCGGCAGGTCTTGCGTTGATGCATGAAAATGTCAACGTTCACAAAGAAGTCGGTCGCATCGCTGCGCTACGCGAAATCATCCCAGCAGAAGTAGACGGCACGATTGGAATCGGCCACACACGTTGGGCGACACACGGGGTACCAAGCGTACCGAACGCCCACCCGCACCAAAGTACGACAGGACGCTTCACGCTCGTGCACAACGGCGTGATCGAGAACGATGAAATCATCAAGAAGACGCTTGACGTCCCGTTCCTTTCAGAGACGGACACGGAAGTCATCGTCCAGCTCATGGAGAAACACTTCGTCGAGCTCGGCGAAGTCGAGGCGGCGTTCCGCAAGACGCTCTCGGACCTCCACGGTTCATACGCGATCGCGATGATTGACTCAGAGGACAAAGAGCGCCTCTATATCGGGAAGAACAAGTCACCGCTCCTCGTCGGACTCGGTGACGGCACGTTCAACGTCGTCGCATCGGATGCGATGGCGATGCTCCAGGTGACGGACCAGTACCTCGAGCTCCACGACGGCGAGATCGTCATCCTCACGCGTGAGTCGGCGACAATCAAGACGCTCG
This sequence comes from Exiguobacterium sp. B2(2022), assembly GCF_028823655.1. Lineage (NCBI taxonomy): Bacteria > Bacillati > Bacillota > Bacilli > Caryophanales > Exiguobacterium > Exiguobacterium sp. B2(2022). The sequence goes on from NZ_JAPEHX010000022.1 coordinate 15,206, forward strand.
ACGGCGAAGTGCTTGAGCGTGCACCGTACACGGCCGAGATCGACGCGTCAGACATCGAGAAGGGCACGTACGCGCACTACATGTTGAAGGAGATGGACGAGCAGCCGGCCGTCATCCGCAACATCATCCAGCACTACCAGAACGAAAACGGCGACATCGAACTCACGGAAGGCGTGCGCGAGCTCGTTTCGGAAGCGGATCGCGTCTATATCGTCGCGTGTGGGACAAGCTATAACGCCGGACTCGTCGGGAAAGACATTTTAGAACGCATCGCCGGCATTCCGACAGAAGTGCACGTTTCTTCTGAATTTGGCTACAATATGCCGCTCTTAAGTGAACGTCCGTTGTTCGTCTTCTTATCACAATCCGGTGAGACGGCGGACAGCCGTGCCGTCCTCGTCGAAGTGAAGAAACGCGGATATAAAGCGCTCACCATGACGAATGTACCGGGTTCAACGCTCTCACGCGAAGCGAACGAGACGATGCTCCTCCACGCCGGACCGGAAATCGCCGTCGCGTCGACGAAAGCGTACACGGCACAGATTGCCGTCCTCGCGATTCTCGCGTATGACATCGCTCGTGCGACAGGGAAAGAATTACCTTTCGACCTGATGCCGGAGCTTGCACGTGTTGCGACCATTATGGACTCCATCATGGCGCAAAAAGAGTTGTTCGAAGACCTCGCGGAACGTTATTTGAAAACGACACCGAACACGTTCTTCATCGGTCGTGGGCTTGACGCTTCTGTCTGTCTCGAAGGAGCGCTCAAAGTAAAAGAGATTTCGTATATCCAAGCGGAAGGATACCCAGGTGGGGAACTGAAGCACGGGTCGATCGCCTTGATTGAGGACGGGACACCGGTTATCGCGCTCATCTCGCAACCGAAGACGAACTTGAACATTCGTGGAAACGTCAAAGAGGTCGTTGCCCGTGGCGCGAACGCCTGTATCATTTCCATGCAAGGCGTCGAACATGAGAATGATGACTTCATCTTGCCGCACGTCGAGCCACTCTTGGCACCGCTCATCAACGTATTGCCGGTTCAGTTGATGGCATATTACGCGGCACTCGCCCGTGGTTGTGACGTCGACAAGCCACGGAACTTGGCGAAATCGGTGACGGTCGAATAAACTGAACATAGTGTAAGGCACCTTTCTTCAGGAGAGGTGCTTTTTACTGCTTGCCGATATCTTTGCCAACAAGCAAAATAGTAGGAGAAGTAAGCGGTTCCAACTTATGATTAGATAAAGATAAGCGACGAAAGAAGGGCTGACATGAACGTATACATTGCTTGCCATAGCGGGTTTGTGACAAGTGCGATGGCGGCGAAGTTGTTCGCACAGGCAAGCGAGGGGCGCTTGCTTTGTACGATTACGCACGGAACGATTCAAAACATCCCGAATGAGGTGGATTTGATTCTCTATCAGGAAGGGGCGACCCCGGTCACCCATCCAACCGCACGTGTCCGGTCAGTCCGACAACTCCTGTCGCTCGAGGAATACCGACTACTTGTCGAAGAATGGATGGATGAGCATGAGACATGAGTGGACCGCGAGAGAACGGTCGATTTTACTACACTTATTAGCAACTGAGACATCGACACCGCTCGCCGAAATCGCGCAGGCGGTGAATTTGTCTGAGCGTACGATTCAACGAGAACGACAATTACTTGAAGGCATCTTAAAAGAGTTCGAGCTCGAGCTCGCTTGGCAACGCGGGCATGGACTAAGCCTTGTCGGCAAACCGTCTGCGAAGCAACAGTTACGAGAAGACCTCATCTTATCCGCAGAAGCGATCCCGACGAGCGAGGACCGCTTATTTGAGCTGGCGTGGCGCGTCGCCAAACAGATGCACGTGTCTCCGAGTACGTTGACACAAGACTTGGAGAAGTTGGATCGATGGTTCGAAGAATATCATTTAGAAGTCGAACGGAAAAAAGGTGTCGGCGCCAGAGTGCTTGGCTATGAGTCGGAGAAACGAAAATTACTGATCAACGCGCTACTTGCCCACTGGGATACACTTGCCTTTTACCGCTTCGTTCGTGGCGAGGATGACTACATTCCGGCCTTTTTGAAGACCGTACCATGCGAAGAGATGCTGGAAGGTCTTCGGGACGGTTACGATTATTTGAAGTCACGCTCGTTTGAGCGGATGGATGACCGCACCATCATGCGGGTCACGTTCGCCTATGGTGTGCAACAAGCACGGCTAGCGTCCGGATTCTTTTTAGAGATGTATACGAAAGGTCGGTCCGAGGACTATTTGAAAGTCGCGACCGACATGGAGGAAGCGCTTGGCATCACTTACTCGATGGCGGAACGCGTCTGGTTTGCCGAGGAGGCGAATCGACTTCGCTCGATTAAAGATCAAATGAAAGAAGATGAAGAAGAGCGGTGGATCATGCAGATTCGGGTGCATAAACTAATTCATCACGTCTCGCTCATTTACGGGTTTACCTTTACGGATGACACGGCACTCGAACGTGGACTGCTCGCGCACATCTTGTCGAGTATGAACACGCAGGCTTTGCCGGAAACGAGTACGGTGAAACCTCATATCGACCGCGACTATCCGGGACTCCGTTCGGCCATTCAACAGGCTGCCGACATCGTCTTTGGGACGAATACCTTCTCTGAGGAAGAGACGGTATTTTGGGCGATGCACTTCGCGGCAGCACTTGTCAAACCGGTGCGGCGTCGTGAGTATCGGGCACTCGTCGTCTGCTCGGCCGGACTCGGTTCGTCGAAAATGCTCGTCAATCGGGTACGTCAAGAGTTCCCGGAGATGCAAGACGTCGTCAACTCGTCTTTATTCGGATTAGAGCAACACCGACTTGAGGAATATGATGTCATCTTGTCGACGGTGCCATTACCACCACTCTCGGTACCGACATTGATTGTCAATCCGTTGTTGACGAGTGAGGAAGTACAGCGCGTCCGTCATCTCTTGTTGTCGTTACCGCAATCATTCCAAACGGTTACTTCAAAGCCGAGATCGACGATGCTCGATTTTGCCGAACTTGGCGAACTCGTAGAGACGTTCGAGCGGATGGATGATCAGTTTGATTTGGTCACACTCAACAATACGGACCGTTTAGAGGATATCTTGGTCGATATCGGAACACATCTTGAGGAACGAAATCTTGTGCAAAGCGGAATTCAGTTATCCGCGCAATTGCTCCGGCGTCACGAAGTTGCGGGTCTTGGTGTCCCAGGTACAAAACTGGCACTCTTCCATGGACGACATACTTCGATTGAGAAAGCGAGTGTGTTTGCATTTGATTTAACGACGTCAATCCCGCTCCTCATGATGGATCAATCGACTGAACCCGTGACGCGACTTCTCGTGCTCCTAGCACCAGAAGATGCGCGCGATGTCGAACTTCAATTTTTAAGTGCGATCAGTGGGTCGCTCATTGAGAGTGAGGAACATATGCGTCTATACAGCACGGGGACGAAAGAGGACCTTCGTTTATTGTTGCACGAATGCATGAAGAAAATGATTCATGAGACGTTGTACGAAAAATGACCGAACCATGGTCATTTTTTTGTTTGGCACAAAATGTTGCCAAAGTGTGAACTGGATTGAATTGAGAAAGCGCTTACTCTAGACATACAATATGGGTGTAGAGCACAAACCGGTTAGCTACACTACACATTCAACCTTTCACATTTTACAGACTGGAGGTTTTATACATGGCGAATACGCAAGCGAGCTCGGGCGGGGTCCGAGTCAAAGTTCAACGATTCGGTAGTTTCCTCAGTGGGATGGTCATGCCGAACATCGGTGCCTTCATTGCCTGGGGGATTATCACAGCACTCTTCATTCCGACAGGATGGTGGCCAAACGAAAACTTAGCAGAACTCGTTGGTCCAACAATCACATATCTCTTACCATTACTCATCGGTTTCACGGGCGGTAAATTACTTCATGACGTACGAGGCGGTGTCGTCGGGGCGCTCGCCACGATGGGGGTCATCGTCGGGACAGACATTCCGATGTTCCTCGGAGCGATGATCATGGGTCCACTCGGTGGTTACATCATCCGCCAAGTCGACCGTGCCCTTGAAGGCAAAGTCAAAGCAGGATTCGAAATGCTCGTCAACAACTTCTCGGTCGGGATTATCGGTGGACTTCTCATGCTTGGAGGATTCGAAATCTTCGGTCCAATCATGAGTGCCCTCGATAAAGTGATGGCAGCAGGTGTTGACTGGATCGTCGGCGCGAAATTACTTCCAGTGGCGAGCTTGTTCATTGAACCAGCAAAAGTTCTCTTCTTGAACAACGCCATTAACCACGGGATCTTAAGTCCACTCGGTGTCGATCAAGTGGCTGAGGCTGGAAAGTCAGTTCTCTTCTTACTTGAGGCGAACCCAGGACCAGGTCTTGGATTACTTCTCGCATACATGTTCTTCGCCAAAGGTGCAGCGAAACGTACAGCACCTGGTGCAGCAATCATTCACTTCCTCGGTGGGATTCATGAGATTTACTTCCCATACGTGTTAATGAAGCCAATTTTGATCCTTGCGATGATCGCAGGGGGGGCAACAGGGATCTTCACATTCGTACTCTTTGATGTCGGTCTCGTCGCACCAGCTTCACCAGGTAGTATCTTCGCTATTCTCGCGATGGCATCACGCGGTTCATACCTCGGACTCGTGGCAGGGATTTTCTTATCGGCAGCGGTCACATTTGCTGTGGCGAGTGTCATCTTGAAATCGAGCGCAGCAGAGGAAGTATCACTCGAAGAAGCGACACAAAACGTGAGCGCGATGAAAGGCAAACAGTCTTACGCATCCGCTCTCGTGACAGATCGCCTTGATAAAGTCGATCACATCATCTTCGCATGTGATGCAGGAATGGGGTCAAGTGCGATGGGGGCCTCGGTTCTCCGGAACAAGGTCAATAAAGCCAACTTACCAATCAAAGTGACGAACACGTCAATCAGCAACTTGCCGAAAGATGCGCAGTTTGTCATTACGCATGAAGACTTAACAGAGCGTGCAGAAGTGCAAGCACCGAATGCGATTCATCGTTCGGTCACAAACTTCTTGAACGCCGATTACTATGATCAATTGGTAGAAGAAATTAAAGCAGAACGCAGCAAAATTTCTTGAACACAGAACAGATAGAGATACGGTTTAGCTATTAGGAGGAAATTAAAATGCCATTCATTCAAACAGAGATGATTCGACTTAACCAAACATTCGCAACGACAGAGGAAGCAATCACAGCAGCTGGGGCAGTCCTACAAGACGCCGGCTGTGTGACGCCGGAGTATGTAGAAGCGATGCATGAACGTCAAGCGATCGCAAACGTCTATATCGGAAATCACGTAGCCATTCCACATGGTACAGAAGCGGCGAAATCAGCGGTTCAGAAGACGGGAATCTCGTTCCTGCAAGTACCGGACGGTGTCGACTTTGGTGGACAGACGGCTAAACTCGTCATCGGGATTGCGGGCGTGAATGATGAACATTTAGAGCTCCTTTCGCAAATCGCGATTCTCTGCTCGGACGAAGAAAACGTGGAGCGTCTTGTTCAGGCGAAGACGAAAGAAGAAATCTTGGCGCTCTTCATGGAAGAGGTGGCATAAATGAAAGCTGTTCATTTTGGAGCAGGAAACATCGGACGCGGATTTATCGGATTGTTGCTCAATCAAAGTGGTTATGAGGTGACGTTCGTCGACATTAACGAGACGGTCATCGAAGCACTCGAAGCAAAACGTCACTATGAGGTCGGATTCGCGGAAGACGGTGTCGATCGAATCGTCGTCGACCGAGTACGCGGGGTCAACAGTTTGAAAGAGCCAGCCCGTGTCGCGGCTTTGATTGCAGAAGCGGATCTCGTGACAACGGCTGTCGGACCCTCACTTCTTTCAAAAGTAGCGCCATTGATCAGTGAAGGTCTCCGTGCGCGTGAAGTTGAGGACGCGCCGGTCTATGTCATCGCATGTGAGAACATGATTGGTGGGAGTGCCATTCTTCGTCAAGAAGTAGAGGCACGTGGCGGTGTCGGGGAGGCGAACGTCTTCTTCCCGAATGCGGCAGTTGACCGTATCGTTCCCCTTCAACAGCATGAAGACCCACTTTACGTGGAAGTCGAAACGTTCCATGAGTGGGTCATTGAGACGCAAGGACTGAACGAGCAACCATCGATTCAAGGTGTGACATGGGTCGAGGAAATCGGACCGTACATTGAACGGAAGCTCTTTACAGTGAATACAGGGCACGCCATCGCCTCTTACATCGGTTCGTTATTCGGGAAGGCGACGATTGATGAGGCGCTACAAGATCGTCGTGTGCGTCAAGTCGTTCAAGGCGCATTGTATGAAACGGGTTGGTTATTGCTTGAGAAATATGGTTTCGAGGCGAAAGAGCATAGCCAATACATCCAAAAAATCATCAAGCGCTTTGAGAATCCGAAATTGAAGGATGAAGTGTCACGGGTGGCACGTTCGCCGATTCGTAAACTCGGACCGAGTGACCGTCTCGTCAAACCAGCCCGTGAGTTGATGGATAATGGGATCGAGCCGAACGAACTCGCTTACGGGATTGCAGCGGCCCTCCATTACCACAACCCCGAGGATTCGGAATCGTCAGAACTCAATTTGTCGATTGAAGAGCACGGGATCTCATCAACGATCGAAAAATATTTGCAGCTCCATGAGGGAGACACATTGACGCAATTGATTCTCGACCAATATCATTTGATTCGGGAAGAAGAGAAAGAACGCGTGTCTTAACCAAAACACCGGCTTTTTTTTAGTGTTTCCCAAATTCGAGATAGGTCGTTGTTTGTTTTACGTGAAGTGGAACGTCTGTCTCGGCTAACGGGCGACTAAAATAATACCCTTGAACAAAATCGCATGACTCTTTGAGAAGCCATTCCAATTGTGCGGATGTTTCGACACCTTCCATCAGAACTTTCATGCCCAAATTGTGACCGAGTTGAATCATCGAGCGAACGATGGCCTCTTGATTACGGTCGGTAAACAAGTTCACGATGAACGACCGATCGATTTTAAGTACTTGCACCGGAAGTTCTCGAAGTTGACTGAACGAAGAATAACCCGTACCAAAATCGTCAAGGGAAATGAGAATCCCTAGTTGATGCAACTGTGTCAATTTTTCACGGGTTGAGGCTTCGTAAGAGAGCATCGAGGACTCTGTCACTTCTAATTCTAGATACATGGGGTCCATCCCGGTTTCTAAAAGAATGGATTGCAAGGTATCAACGAAATCTTCACGTGCAAATTGAAGCGGTGAGACGTTGAGAGATAGCGTGAATGGATCAATCCCACTCCGTTGCCAGCGCACCCAAGTACGACAGCCTTCCCGAATCACCCAATTGCCGATTGAATGAATCAACCCTGTGTTCTCGGCAATCGGGATAAAGTCAGAAGGTGCGATGTTTCCGATGCGGGGATGATGCCAACGAAGTAACGCTTCGACACCTTCTAATCGATTCCGCTTCAAATCAATTTTTGGTTGATAGACGAGTGTGAGTTCATCTTTACTTAATGCGGTGACGAGCGCTTTTTCAATCTCGATATTGCGTAAAATTTGAGGACGTGACGATTCTTCAAACGTCTTGATCTTATTCTTCCCGTCCCGTTTTGATTCGTGCGCAGCTAGACGAGCGAACTGAATCAGTTCATTCGGAGAATGTGTATCTTTTGGATAATGACTAATTCCTGCACTCATCGTTAGTTCAATTGTCGTCCCGTCGACATCAAACGTCGAGGAGATGGCTTTCATACATTTTTCAGCTTTTTGATGAGCGAGCGAGCTGCGTTGAGCGAATAATAAAATGATGAACTCGGATGGTCCAATTCGCGTCAGCAGATCATCTGGATGAATCGTAAGTCGCAGACGATCAGCGACTTGGATGATTAATTCATCAGCTCTATGATGACCAAGAATATCACTTAAAAAACGCCAGCGGTTCACATCGATATACAAGCAGGCAACAGAACGCTCTTGTGAGATGCTCTCTTGAAGAAGTGAATCGAGTTTATGACGGTTTGGCAAATCGGTCAATGCATCATGGAACGCCATATGTTCGACTAAGCGCTGTGAAGTGACCGTTTTCGTCACATCTCGGATGAACCATAGTATTTGGCGATTCGAACCATCTTGGAGCGGATACGATGTTACTTCTAACACTTGATCATTTGTCTCAATCTGAATCGGTTGGTAGAACGGTTGTTGAGCCGATAACGACGGATGATAGTCTTGAAAAAAAGGTTCTATCGGATGTCCCTCGAATAAGTGAACGAACGCTCGATTTTGATATTGGATTTCCCCATCGTTTGTCGTCGTCACTACGGCATCCGTCGTCGATTCTAATATGGTCGCTTGAAAGAGGTCACGTTTCTGAATTTGTTGATCTAACGTATAGGCGATAAAGTACATTCCGAACAAGAGGAATACGATGCCCGTGACGAGCCAAGCGAGTAAAGTCGGATCGATTGGGATTCGACTCATTACGGAACCGTCTGGTGTAATCGTCGTGGCTTTCATACCGACGACATGCATGCTAAAAATGGCTGTTCCCATTAATAGTGAGAACATGAGCTTCACGGAGAAGGTGACACGTGTTGTCGAGTAGGAAGAAAAGAAACCTACCCATAAAGCAAGAAGCGAGGCTCCACATGCGATGCCGAGTGATAAGAGAACCCAAAGATAGTCGAAAGTCAGTTGAACGCCTTGAATGGCTGCAGTCCCGATATAATGCATACTGACAATGCCCAATCCCATCAACCCAGAAGACTGAAGTAATGTCATCCATGTCGTGTTACGCGCGATTAATCCGAATGACAGAATACATCCAACAATCGCAGGCATCATGGACACGATAATAAGCCAGACGGAGTAAGTACTTTCATGCAAAGAAGCATGACCAAGCATGGCGACAAAATGCATGGACCAGATTCCAAGTCCTAATATAGTGCCGCCAAACAAAATCCAAATTCGGTTGGATGAGGTCAATCCTCCCGTGACCCGTTTCGCTAATTCGAGTGCCATTAAGGCAGATACGCTAGCAATGATAAAGGCGAGTGTCATTAGAAATTCGTTATGACTCATGGTCTGTGTGCTAATCTCTTCCATAGTGTCCATACCTCGTGGGGTTTATTTGTAGTACGTTCAATTTATTATATGCGGAATCGTGTCAATTACATATAAAAATATTGAAATGCTATTCTTTGCGTCAAATAACGGGTACTAAGTTGCTGAAGGGGTGCTGACGATGTATAAAAACAAATACATTCTTTACTTTTTATTGATTTCGTTCAGCTATTCATGGATTGTCTGGGCGAGTCTCTATTGGTGGACCGATTTACCGATTATGGCAATCGTCATTATTGGAGCGTTTGGACCGAGTCTTGCCGGTGTATTGACGATGTATCGACTTCGGGGTGTAGCAGGGGTCAGGCATATTCTTCAAAAAAGTATTCAAGTGAGAATGAGTTGGAAAACGTACGCAATCCCGTTCGGATTGATTCCATTCATATTCCTTGTCGCGTATTGGTGGACGGACCGGAGTGGTGCGTTAATCGCTCGTGAACCGTGGTGGATTGCTCCTTACTTTTTATATATGCTCTTCCTCGGTGGGACGCTACAAGAAGAATACGGATGGCGAGGTTATTTGCTTGATGCGTTGCAGTCGAGATTGTCCCCATTATTGGCAAGTTTAGTGCTAGGAGGAATTTGGGCGATTTGGCATACACCGCTTTTTCTTATGGCTGGTACCGGTCAGGCAAATTTGCCGTTTTGGGCATATGGGTTGTCTGTCATGGCCTATTCGATTCTGATTAGCTGGGTATACAATGGATCATCGCGCAATTTGTGGTCCGCATTTCTCATGCATACAATGTTCAACGTCATGTTCGTGATGGTAGGCTTCGAAGCGGAAGAAGGGTATCCCATCGGCTTAATTCATTTGATGATCACGTTATGGACCGCAGCGATTTTAGTGTTATGGAAAACATACGGGAAATTGAATTACGAGCCGCTTGAAGAATTCATTCCTTCGTACCCGAGTGTTACGCATCGGATTCGCGAGGGTAAAGAGTAAAAACAAAAAAAGAGAAAAGGAAGTGGACGTCTTGAACTTTCGCGCACTCGAGCAATCAGACGTAAAATCCTTACAACGCTTATTTATGGAGAGTTTGAGTGACTTGATTCGACGAGAGCGTTTTGAAGACGCCGATTTGCTCGATGAAGAAGTAGCGCGCCTAAATACGACTATCCAGGATCATTTTGACGACGATCATGTCCAATTGTATGTGGTTGAGCACGAAGGAAACCTTATTGGAGCAGGGGCCTTGTTGCCTCCAAACGATATTATATCAGGTAACTTGGAAATAAAGCGTGGCGCCATCGAACTCGGGAGCGTCTACGTTCTTCCTCGTATGCAGCGTCAAGGAGTCGGGCAATTTCTATTAGAAGAAATGAAGCGAGAAATCCTCGGGAGAAAGCAACACGTCTTCTACTTAGATGCGGGATTTCCCAGTGCTCAGACCTATTGGCAAAAACAGTTGGGTGAACCTTCATTGATTCTTGACCATTACTGGGGTCCTGGTGCACCTCACATGATATGGGAAGTGAACATAAAATAAGGAACTTAGCGATGAATGCTAAGTTCCTTATTTGTTAATAATAAGAACGCATGAACTGATGAATACCGGTCGCTGTCGCATTCGCCATCTGTTGGCGGTTCGTCGCATTCGTCAAATAGGCACGATCATTTGAGTTACTGATAAAGCCATACTCAACAAGTGTGGAGGGAACGACATTTTTCCCGACAACATATACATTTTGGTATTTCACGCCACGGTTTTGAACGGCCGAAATACGTGAACCAATCTCTTGATTAATCGAAGAACCAAGCGATCGACTCGCAGAAACGTATGGATTTGTCGTGTAGCTTTCCGTTGTCGGCACGAGCACCTCATGTCCATGTGCAGAGCTGTACACAGATGAGTTTGCATGGAGACTAACGAAAACATCCGCTTTATACGATTTACTCAATGAGACACGTTCTGATAAGGAAAGATACATATCGGTCGAACGGGTCAATTTGACGTTGTAGTCATAGGTGTTCGTCAACGTGCTCATCAATCGTTTCGCCATATCAAGGGCAATGACTTTTTCGTATACCGATCCATAAACAGCACCAGGGTCATTCCCACCGTGTCCTGCATCGATGACGATCGTTTTTTGAGACGTGTCCGCATCTCCTCCGCTAGATGTTGTTACATACTGAGAAGAAACATAGCCCGTGACACCTTTATAAGTAACGCGATACCAAGAACCATACATGCTCAGATACGTCACAGCACTGCCTGAAGGAATGGTTAGTAAAATCGTACCTGAAGTCGATGCCATCTTGCGAAGATTCAAGTTTGCGGTAGTATAGTAGGTTGCTGTTGAATCTGGCGTAATCGTAGAGGAAGATGTGACTTTGACATACTGGGAAGACACATACCCAATTGTTCCGTTGTAAGACACGCGATACCACGAGCCATATGTACTGAGATAAATCACTTCTTTTCCACTCGGAATCGTCGTTAAAATCGTGCCTGAAGTCGATGCCATTTTACGAAGATTCAAATTTGCTGTTGTCGTGTAGGTTTTCACAGTGGTCGGCTGATATGTTTTAAGATATTGAGAAGATACGTATCCGACAGTTCCATTATAGGAAACGCGGTACCATGATCCGTATGTACTGATATACGTGACGGTTTTTCCAGAAGGAATCGTCGTCAAAATTGTTCCCGAAGTAGAGGCCATCTTACGAAGATTTAAATTGACGGTCGTTGTGTAATATTTCGTAGCTGCTTCAACGCGATGATTGAGAGAAGATGGAGATTGGAAATCAAATGGTGTAAATGTCACAGCCGAGACGATGAGTGTCGAGCTGATAAACAATTTTGTATGTAATTTAGACTTTAACATTTTCAAAATAGTGACTCCTTTGCAGAAAAATAGTTGAACGTTTCATTATTCGATCAACAAATCACTATTATTATATAGATAATAAAGAAAAAAATGGTCATTAATATTTAATTTATTTATCTTTTTTTGAAATATAAAGGACTATTACAAATAAAAAAGACGCACGAGGCGTCTAAGATGATTGATGTAAAGGATTGTATGTTTTTATATTTTTTAAAACATTGTCATACAATACGTGGCATTTCGTCTGCGAAAAGGATGATAGGAGCGTCAACCTTAACGATGCGCGGCATTTCATCAGCAAATAATTTGACAGGCTGCTCAACTTTAACGATACGTGGCATTTCATCTGCATATGATTTAATAGGTTGTTCAACCTTGACGATGCGTGGCATTTCATCTGCCAACGGTTTGACTGCACTCCCTAAAAGTAAAACAGCCGTTGCTAAGAATAATACTCCTGTAATTTTTTTCATTTGAATAACCTCCATTAGATTAATTGTTTATTTGATGAAGCTGTAATTCCTAGTATGTTGAAGGTGCATGTGAATTATATTTTTGTAGATTCTAGTAAGTGACATAAAGCTTCGGATTGTGCGTAGATACGACTGTCTAGCTCGCCACTATATGAATCTGGAGAGTCTGACGGAAAAATAATAACTTTATCAGATTCATTCTCATGAGCTGTTGCTAAGATAGGGACTTGCAGTTGTTGGCTAAATAATGTGCTGCAAAGTGAGTGAGAAAGATCAGCAGAATCGGTTTTATGTTGCGGTTTCCAACAAACGTTCGTCTCAGGAAGAATGTATAAAATATGTCCTTCTTGAATTAGTTTTTCACATTGGCTTGTTACGAAGTCAGTATCTTGCTCTACATTAATATACTCATAGTCATTATACTGTGTTTCGTAAATGGTTTTGGTACTTCTTTTTAAAATGGAAAGAGATAATTCTGGTCCTAAAATGTATAGCTTTTTAAATGAGTGAGTTTTTTTCAAAGATCTAGCGATAAGTCGGGGTAAGGATTGATAGTAATCAATTTGAAAAGCGTTTACAATAAAACCTCTAGGTGCATTCAACAATGGGGGCAGATTTTCTAAACCTGAAAAATACTGTTTATCTTCAGAAGTAAATATGTCATTCATAGTCGATGCTTGTTTTGACTTAAAGTAAATTTTAGGTTTAATGTAGTCTTCCGCGAGTAGAAAACTTAATTTTCCCATTTGTGATTTCACCCCTTATTCATAGCTAAACGTCAGTGGACTAGTTAAAAAATACTAAAGCATTCGGTAGAAGTTTTTTAACTAGTTCAATATTATCATGCTTTCTATTAATGAAGGGGACGAACAGGTTGGGAAAATCATCGTCAAAAAGTACTGTTATTTAGACCTTTTTCTAATCAGTTTCTTCAATACGTGACAAAAAGCCTATTATTAAAGAAACTTAAAATACTTTAGTACTAAGGGAGTTACTAATTGATATGGAACATAATTACGGAAACGTTATTAAAGTAGAGCGCATGAGAAAAAATATGAAGCAGTCCGTTCTCGCTAGAGGCATATGCTCTATTTCCTATTTAAGTAAAATCGAGAACAACCAAACTTCTCCAAGCGAAACCGTATTAGAATTGATCTTTGAAAGATTAGAACTAGACATCCCTCTATATTATGATTTTAGCGAAAAAGTACATCAGGTGAAGGTTGAAATTAGAGAAATTTTAAAAGAAGCAATTCTATCTCGGAAAGAAGAAAATTATTTAAAAAGAATAGAAGAATATAAAACGAATCCTGTGGTACTTCAGTCTAAAGAACTATATATAACACTAATGATTACATTGGCTAGATTTGGTATGACACCGAAAGGCAATTCAAACTATTTAATTGAAGTAGGGTGGATTGAAGATCAACTAGATTTTGATAATAGATTAAGATATGACATTATTCACTGTCTGTATATGTTTCAATATCAAACAGCAGATCGAGAGACGATAATAAATTTGTTAGAACAGATTGGACAAAGGTTGAAAAATACAAATATGCCTGACTGGGAAGTAGCAGATATGCATTATATCATCGGGGCATTGTATCATCGATTTACTGATTATTTGCAAGCTATTGAAAACGTACGAGCTTCATTAGGATATTTTCAGGACAATTTTTGTTTAGAAAGAATTATTGAGTCGCATATGATTATTGGTCTTTCATTTAAGCGTCGTAAACGTTACACTACAGCTCTTGAGCATTACGAAAAAGCTGCAAAAGTCGCTGAGACCGCGAGATTAAATAATTATTTTGGGATGCTATACAACAACATAGGTGACATTCATTTTCTTATTGGTGATCAAGAAAAAGCTCAACAATACTTTTTGGATGGTTTCAATTTAAAAGAAGATAAAAAGAGTAAGCTATTGAGTGTCATGTCACTTCTTGAAGTGAATGTAGCTCAACAAAATATCGAGGGAATCATGAAGTGGTTAGAAACAGGTTATGAGTTAAAGGGTAATGAAGATAATTTAATAGAGTTTCGTTATCATTTTGATATTTACTTGAATAAGTACAAATTTGAAGATCACAACGCTTTTATTGAAAGTTTAAAAAGAGCAGTGGGCTATTTTGAAGCGTACGATGAATATTATACGCATAAATACGCGTTGTGGTTATCAAGAGAATTAAGAAACGCAGGGAAATATAAGCTGGCTACAGAATATTATGAAAAAACTGTAGCAATTATGTCACGCTGGGAATAAATAAAAAAGAACTCGAAATCAGTAAGCGTACCGATTCGAGTTCTTTTTTATGGCGTTGTAAAATAATGCACCGTCCAGACTTGTTCTTGAACAAGACGCTCATCTGTTAAATGACCGTTATGGACTTGCTGCAATAAATGAATGAAGTGTTTTTGAAGATTTCCTTCATATGAGCCACTGTGCAAAATTTGCTCTTCGCTCGCAATAATATAAAATCCACCTAGTCGCAATGGAATATGTTTTCGGACTAATGCGGCAGCTTTTTGGAACTTCGCCTGCTCCCCCATGTGAGGGACATCGATTTCAAAACGCCCCCATTGTTTAAAGTCTCCAATTTCTGAAAAAGGTGGGTCACGATGATCCAATGGCAAGCCCTCCGATCCTAACATCTCTTTATAATCAGTATATCTTGTTTTTGCTCCAATACGTGCAAAAATAATTGGGTAGGGTGTAGCTCTTTTCATACTCTCAGTTTACTATTTGTGGTTTTCTATATTTTGTAAAAGAACTCCTTCCGTTTTTTCTGAAAAAGAGTTAAAAATAACACGGTCTGATTGACCGTGTTATTGCATGATGTGTTCTTTTGAAGTTGGTAACTCACAGATGAAGGTACTTCCTTCTCCGTAGACCGACTCCACGTGAAGTTGACCATCGTGTGCTTTAGCGATTTCTTTACAGATTGCGAGCCCGAGCCCAGTACCGCCAATTTTACGACGATCTGAGTTGTCGACACGATAAAACTTTCCAAAGAGATGAGGGAGAGAGGCGCTTGGAATACCCATTCCGTGATCTCGCACCTTCATCACGACTTGTTCGTCTACTCGTTCGAGTGACACGAGGATGTTCCCCCCGTCTGGTGAGTATTTAATGGCGTTACTTAATAAATTGCCGAGTAACTGACGCATTCCTTCTAAGTCTGCATCGATTATAAAATTCTCTTCAGCATCGGCGTCGATAAACAATTCATGTTGATCAGTCGTTTCTTGATAAAACGTCACACTGTCTGTGGCGAGTTTATACAAATCGACCGGTTCCCATTCAAACGTTTGTTTCCCAGACTCCATTTTTTGGAGGTCCAAGAAATCATTAACGAGATAAGATAATCGTTTCGCCTCATCATGAATCGTTTTTAAATAAAGCTCTCGTCGATTTTCTTTCAAATCACGTGACAACATGAGCTCCGTAAAGCCATAGATTGAAGAAAGGGGCGTTCGCAACTCATGTGATACGGTCGAAACGAGCTCCGACTTCATTCGATCTACCTCGGTCTCAGCAGTAACGTCACGTAGCACAAGCATCGTTCCACGAAGTCGACGATCGCGATAGACGCTTTCGGCATAAAGCTGAATGAAACAATCACCTTGATCGATTGAAATTGTAAGTCCGTCTTCAGGCGTATCTTGTGAAAAGACGCGTTCGAAGTAACGAACGAATTGTTCATGCTGATCCACACGTTCTGCGAGTTGCTCGATATCGATATCAATCGCTGACAACTCTTCATACCCTTTATAGTCAAAGTGAAGGTCATCAAACATGCGAATAAACGCGCGATTTCCAACGACAGTATCGTCTTCATAGTTCACGTATAAAATGGCTTCGCGCACGGAATTGATCAATTGAGCGGTTTCTTTTCGATCTTGTTGCATCTGACGATAAAGTTGCATCCGAAGCAGTGAAATGGCGAGCTGACTAGCGAACGCATTCAGTTCAGACTTTTCACTTGCGTCATAGTGTTCATCGTAACGGGCCAAATATAGGCAACCAATCAGGCTGTTATCTGACGGGTCCATAATTGGGATGACCGTTTCATAAATATAATACGGATACGTGTGCAAGGCATCGACGACCCGCTTTGACGTAGCTGCAGGCGATTTTGAAATCATGACACGTTTAAGAAGCAGTGATTCCTTTTTGAGACTCTCTTGTTGGTCTTCCGTCATTTCTTTTGGTACGACAGACGTGATTTCTCCGTCTTTAGTGAGTAACAAAGCGCCGAATTCAGACTTCGTGAGTAATACGATTTTTTCGATGACAGAAGAATAATCAAATAAAGATTCTTTCGACGCCAATACTTCGATCAATTCATTGCGGTATTGAAGATTCATTTCGTTCAACTTTGACTCTTTAATCACATTTTCGAGTTTTTCTTTTTTCATTTTAAGTCTACTGTTTTGATCGGCCATTCGTTTGATGAGCGGACGCCCAATCAAAAGAATAGCGCTAATGAACATGACGAGTCCCATCATCCAAATCCACCGAAGGGCGGTAAGTTCGAGAGTAGACACATTTCCATCTCGAACAAACCAGGCTCCAATGGCAGTTAAAATGAGACTAAATCCGCATACGCTATATAAAATACTGAGTATTTGACGACTGTTTAGTTGTTCAATCCACTTGCTGATCATTCGTTCTACTTCCTTCCTTGAACATAAAAAACGATAGGCCATCTTTTCCTTGCCCTGCATTTTATGAAAAAGGGAAAGGAAATTGAATTAATTTGCTTACGTGATGTGCATATCTAGCACATAAAGCGATTTACCCGAAATGATTGAAATATACACGTCCCAACTTTCTAGTCGTTGACAAGATCATCAATAATTATTATCTTGAATTTAAGATAAAAACGAGGAGCGTGACTAAATGTTATCCATTGAACCATCCGCTTTAACTGAGCGGGACACGTATAAGTTTTTGATTGGCAGTATTGTACCGCGACCAATCGCCTTTGTAACGACACGTAATAGGGACGTGATCAACGCTGCTCCATTCAGTTACTTCAACGTAGTCGCTTCCAATCCGCCTCTCGTCTCCGTGTCTATTCAACGAAAAAATGGCGTGATGAAAGATACGGCACGAAACGCAATTACGACTAAAGAACTTGTCATCCATGTTGTTGACGAAACGAATATTCACGATGTGAATGAGACGGCTGCGAATCTTGACGCTGATGAGAGTGAGCTGTCACGTACAACGTTCACAATTCAACCGAGCGAAGTGATTGCGACTCCAGGAATCAAAGAAGCAAAAATTCGATTTGAATGTGTCTTACATCAACATGTACCAATCGAACATGAAGGACAAACGACAGCAGACTTGTTGATTGCAAGGGTTGTCCGTTTTCACATTGATCGGGAATTGTATGAACATGGACGAATCGATGCGAGACAGTTGGCGCCGGTCAGCCGTATGGCCGGGAATAGTTATGCAACACTCGGTGAACTTTTTGATGTAAAGCGTCCTGAATAATCGACAAACGTGCCCGTTTTTTCTAAAGAACGAGCACGTTTTTTGGGTAAAGGAATAAGGAGCGTATTTACATGTAGTATTTCTTTCATTCCGATATGCTCTTATGTCACAATAAAGTCAGAACATTCTAACTTCAAGTCATCCTAGATTCAGAGAAAAAGGGGAATCCGTCATGTATCGTCCAACTGTCCAATCGATTATAACTGCCATTGAAACTGTGATTGTCGGAAAAGAAGAAGTCATCGCCAAGAGTCTGACTGCCTTGTTAGCAGGAGGGCACGTTCTTCTAGAAGATGTACCGGGCGTCGGGAAAACGATGCTCGTTCGTACGTTTAGCCGGGCAATCGACTTAGATTTTAAGCGAATTCAATTCACGCCAGACATGTTGCCGTCCGACTTGACGGGGATCTCAATGTACAACCAAAAAACGAGAGAGTTCGAATATCGTCCGGGACCGCTCATGGGCAATATTATCTTAGCGGATGAAATTAACCGAACTTCACCAAAAACGCAGTCCGCTCTTCTCGAGGCAATGGCCGAGCGGAGTGTCACGGTAGACGGTGAGTTGAAAGTGTTACCTTCACCATTTTTCGTCATGGCGACACAAAACCCGATTGAGCATGAAGGGACGTATCCATTACCGGAAGCACAGTTGGACCGCTTCTTACTCAAAATCGAGATGGGTTATCCAACATTTAATGAAGAAATCGCACTCTTAAGTCGTTTTGAAAAGGACGAGCCGCTTGATGCACTTCATAGTGTCATTACAAAACAAGAAGTAGAACTCATGCAACGTGAAGTGAGAGAGGTTCATGTATCAAGTGCCGTCAAACAATACATTGTACGATTGGTACATGAGTCACGGAAGGATCCCCATACGTATTTAGGAGGTAGTCCGCGAGCTACGCTCGCATTGATGAAAGCGGCGCAGGCATGGGCGTATATTCATAATCGTGACTTCGTGTTACCGGATGATGTCAAGGCGATGGCGACGAGTGTGCTTGGACATCGCGTCTTGTTGACGGCGGAAGCACGTTATAAAGGAAAAACACCAAATCAATTGATTCAAGGTTGGCTTGATACGTTGCCTGTCCCGATGGATCGTGAGGTCAACGAGGTATGAAAAACTGGATGAAGCTGTTCGTTGTATGGGCGGCGGCATTCGGGTTGTACGCATTTGCCCGTATCGAAGGGAGTATCGTTGCTTCGACATTATGGTGGTCGTTCGTGGTGTTGACGGTTTATTGGACGCTCTTTATGATTTATCCGGTCACTGCGGCAAATGTGTCACGACGAGTCACGACGAAACGTCTCGTCTCGGGTCAATCAATGGACGTCGAGTTACGAATCGAACGAAAATATCCTTTTTTGATTGGAATGGTGACGTTAGAAGAACGATTGCCACAACGATTGATTGATGAAGACAGGACAATCATCGTACCGGTAGACCGTTTCTTTCGACGCGCCGAAGAGGTCCATTACGAGGTCAATGCGATTAAGCGGGGAATTCATGTCTTTGACCGAACGGTTCTTCATGTACGCGATGTGTTTGGTTTATTCGACCGGAAGCGGACGTTGCGAATCGAAACGGTCGTAGAAGTGTCACCTGCTGAACTTCCGTTCGACCTTCCGCGGGATGAACATGTCGGAGGACGCGGCGAACAATATCGTCAAATGCGTACTTATACGGAAGTGGCCAATACGACGAGCGGTGTCCGTGAATACGCGGCAGGGGACCGAATTGGTCGGATTGACTGGAAAGCATCCGCTCGACGTGGGAACTTGATGACAAAAACATTTGACCAAGAGCAAGAAAAGAAACTTTCGCTCGTATTCGTCCCGGCAGTCTCTGCCGGGTATGAGGAGGCGTTTGAACGTTCGTTGTCCTTGCTCGTTGGTGCGATTCGACAGTTGGAACGAAAGAACTTGCCGTTTGAGCTATATGTCATTGAAGAACAGGTCCGTTTATTCCATCTTCCGGATCAAAGTGCAGAAGTCGGACACTATCTGTTAACTGCGACTCCTGAAGCGGAGGGGCGTCTTGTCGAGCGTGTGAAACAAAACTTGCCTCAACAAACAGGGGACTTGATTCTGATCAGTCCGTTTGAAACGACTTCGATTCGAGAGCTCATGCATGAAACGCAAGGTAGTTATCACTTATACACAGCTGTAAATGAGGTGACGGGATGAAGACGTGGATCACACGGATTGTATATACAGTGCTCGCCGCCTACTTATTGTCTTTTTGGATTGAGCCGATTGTTGGAAGTACAACGTTCGATGTAAGTTGGCCGTTTTATTTTCTTCTGATCGTCCCAATGTTCGTCAGTCTTCTCCCGTGGAGTGCATTTCTTGGAATCTCCCTTCTCAATTTCCTAGTTGTGTTATACGTCTATCACGGAAGTATTTTCGACTGGTTCGGCATATGGATGGAAGATTTTATGGGCGTCATAAGCGGTGAGTTACCAAACGAGGCGAAGCATATGGATGGAAGATTTTATGGGCGTCATAAGCGGTGAGTTACCAAACGAGGCGATTTTCTTCTCTGCGATGGCGCTCATCGGTCTACTATTTGCCATCCTTGTTGGACGAACATACCCGAGTTACGGATTCGCACTTGGGATGATTGTTTCAACGCTCGGTCTCATGGCTTATTTCGATACGTGGACACTGTATGACGGAGAAGGGAATATCCTTTATGCAATCGTCACCTCACTTCTATTACTATTTGTCACGGATTTAGCGAAGCGTCCAAGTCAATCGCTCGTACGATTCGTCAGTATCGGTTTGCTTCTCAGTGTCGTCGTTGCGCTTGCGAGTGCCTCCCCGACATTAGAAGGAGATTGGTCCGATCGAATTACGACGAGTTTCCGGAATGCGACAACAGAAGGTGACGGGAACGGACCTGGTCGGGTCGGATATGGTGTGAACGATGAGGCGCTAGGTGGTCCGTTTGAACAGGATGACGGCATTGTCTTTATTGCGCGAGGTGTCCCGGCTCGTTATTGGCGAATTGAATCAAAAGCCATTTACACAGGGAAAGGTTGGATTGAGGCACCAGTGCTTGATTCTGATTATAACCGTGGGCAGTTAGTGGACTCAGATGTAGATACGACTCCGGAACAAGCACTCCTCCGATTTGAACGCCGACAGACGTTCGTTCCGTATGGTGGGGAATACCCACAAGCAGCGGAGACGGAGTCCGGAACAGAGTTTTTGGTCGGTGATGTGGAACAAGCTTTTCCGAACGAGACCATCACAATCCAACCGTCCGGAAAAATTGTGTTTGAAAACGAAAATCAAGCGACACCTCGGACGATTCAACTTCGCTATAGTGTTCCGGCTTTCTCAGAAGAGCAACTTGCCTTAAATGAAGAGGTAACATCCCTGACAGAAGAGGAAGAACGGGTCTATTTACAACTACCGGATTCCTTACCGGATCGTGTACGTGACTTGGCTACGGAGATTACCGCTGAAAGTGAAACTCCAAATGAGAAAGCAGAAGCGGTAGAAGCGTATTTCCGAAACGGAGAATTTCAATACGATACGGAAAATGTCGCGCAACCAGAAGGGGAAACCGATTATGTAGACCAATTCTTGTTCGACACACAGATTGGATATTGTGATAACTTCTCTACGTCAGCAGCCGTCTTATTACGGGCGAATGGAATCCCGACACGTTGGGTAAAAGGATTTACAATGGGTGATACGCGAGGAGTTGTTCAAGGTGAGGAAGAGCATACGATTCGTAACCGTCACGCCCATTCGTGGGTCGAGTATTTTATCGAAGGTGCAGGTTGGGTCCCGTTAGAGGCGACGATCAGCTTCTCAGATGCGAACTTACTACAGATGGAACGAGAAACGGACACAGATGATACGACACCGGCAACGAATGATCCGCAGGCAACACAAGACAACAATGCGCAAAATCGTCCACAAGAAGATTTGTTGATCGATGATGTCACAACAGGTGAGGCACAAGAAGAGTCTCGCAGTATCCCGGTATGGGGGTGGATTGTCATTCTTTTCCTTGTGGCCGTTGTCATTTGGAACCGGAAAATCATTGAGCGGCAAATCATGTACGTCTGGTGGATGAGTCGTCCGCTCACAGACGGTAGTCTCGTATCGATGCATCGCTATTTAGTGAAGCGACTTCGCGCGAACGGATTTAAAGTCGAAGGGCGTACGCCGTCGGAGCTTGCCAAAGAAGTCGATGCCTATTACGAAACGAACGACATGACGCGTTTGACGGCCTTGTTCGAGCAAGCAGTTTACGCCGAACAAGAACCGAATTCAAAATATAAAGAATATTGGAAAATCATGATTCGTAGAATTATGAGTTGAAGTGACGGGATGCATCAAGTAAGATAGACGCATTAGTTAGATAATTGAACATGGCATTCCTTCGTATATACTCGTGAATTGGCGCGAGAGTCTCTACCGGACCACCGTAAATGGACCGACTATGAAGGAGCACGTTTCGCATACAAAGAAAAGGGCGTGCTTCTTCTTCGGTTTGGATAATCTGGGGAGAGGCTCGTCCTTTTTTTGAGGAGAAGGCAGAAAGGTGGAGATTTCGTGAAAGTAGAACAAGAAATGATTTTGGTGCTCGATTTTGGTGGACAGTATAACCAGTTGATCACGCGTCGTGTCCGTGACCTTGGCGTATACAGTGAGTTGCATTCACATAAAATGACTGCAGCGGAGATTCGCGAATTGAACCCGGTCGGCATCATCTTCTCTGGTGGACCGAACAGCGTATACGCAGAAGGTGCATATCGTTGTGACCCGGAAATTTTCGAATTAGGTATTCCAATCTTCGGAATCTGTTACGGCATGCAGCTCATGACGCATCATTTCGGTGGTCGTGTCGAACGTGCTGCACACCGTGAGTATGGAAAAGCGACATTGTTCTCAACGCCGGAAGCATCAGCCATCTATAATGGACTTCCTGTTGAACATACAGTTTGGATGAGCCACGGCGACCTCGTCATGGAAGCACCTGAAGGATTCATCGTTGACGGAACGAACCCATCTTGCCCGGTCGCTTCGATTAAAAACGATGAGTTGAAAATGTATGGTGTTCAATATCACCCAGAGGTTCGTCACTCGGAGTATGGGAACGACATCTTGAAAAACTTCATCTATGAAGTGTGTGGTGCTAAAGGTGAATGGTCAATGGAAAACTTTATTGACCTCGAAGTCGAAAAGATTCGTGAAATCGTCGGCGACAAGCAAGTACTTTGTGCCCTTTCAGGTGGCGTCGACTCTTCTGTCGTTGCGGCACTCGTGCATCGCGCAATCGGTGATCAATTGACATGTATGTTCGTCGACCACGGTCTCCTTCGTAAAGGAGAAGCAGATAGCGTCATGAAGACGTTCGCTGACGGGTTTAACATGAAGGTCATTAAAATCGATGCGCAGGAACGTTTCTTGACGAAGTTGGCTGGTGTGTCGGATCCTGAACAAAAACGTAAGATTATCGGAAACGAGTTCATCTATGTATTTGATGAAGAAGCATCGAAACTTGTCGATATGGACTTCCTCGCACAAGGAACGCTCTATACAGATATTATCGAGAGTGGGACAGATACAGCGCAAACGATCAAATCACACCATAATGTCGGTGGATTGCCAGAAGACATGAACTTCACACTGATCGAGCCACTCAACACGCTCTTTAAAGATGAAGTCCGTGCGCTCGGTACTGAGCTCGGTCTTCCTGACTATATCGTGTGGCGCCAGCCATTCCCAGGCCCGGGTCTAGGAATTCGTGTACTTGGTGAAATCACGGAAGAGAAACTCGAAATTGTCCGTGAATCAGATGCAATTTTGCGCGAAGAAGTGAAGAAGGCAGGTCTTGAACGAGATATCTGGCAATACTTCACGGTTCTCACACCGATTCGCTCAGTTGGAGTTATGGGTGATGAGCGTACGTACGACTATGCAGTCGGCGTCCGTGCCGTTACATCAATTGATGGGATGACGTCTGATTGGGCGCGCATTCCATGGGATGTACTTGAGAAAATCTCTGTCCGTATCGTCAATGAAGTCAGCCACGTCAACCGTGTGCTGTATGACATTACGTCTAAGCCACCTGCAACAATCGAATGGGAATAAGTCAAACAGAGGGCTCACACCCTCTGTTTTGTCTTAAAACCGAACATTAACGTTTTTTTAAGATGTAAAATCCGTGAATTTAGTTGACATTCTATTTTCACGCTGATATGATAAGAACGTTCTTATTATAACCGAACAATTATAAAATATTTTGCCGTATAATGTCGGGGATATGGCCCGAGAGTCTCTACGAAATCACCTTAAATGATTTCACTACGGCGAGACATAGATGAGGGTGTATGCCCTCGTATGTTTCGCGTGGGGTCCTCGGTCATTTGCCGGGGGCCTTTTCTCGTTTTACGGCGAGTACAAGGAGGAAAACAAATGAGCACACAGCTCAAGCAAGAACAGCAACAACCTACAACGAGTCGGATTGATCGTTACTTCCAACTCACAGCACTTGGAACGAGTGTCCGCACTGAATTGATTGCAGGATTCACAACGTTCCTCGCAATGGCGTACATCCTTTTCGTGAACCCAAACGTTCTCGGGGCAGCGGGGATGGATACAGGCGCGGTCTTCGTCGCAACTGGACTTGTTGCAGTAGTCGGTTCATTGACAATGGGACTTTTAGCGAATTATCCGATTGCGATTGCGCCGGGCATGGGCCTCAACGCGTTCTTCGCATATAGCGTTGTTATCGGAATGGGTGTACCGTGGCAAACGGCTTTGTCGGGTGTACTCGTATCAGGTCTCTTCTTCATCGTATTGACGCTTTCTGGTATTCGCGAAACAATTGTTAACGCGATTCCAGCGCCACTCAAAATGGCAGTGGCAGCAGGCATTGGTTTCTTTATCGCTTTCATCGGATTGAAAAACGCAGGAATCGTCGTAGCGAACGAAGCGACACTCGTAAGTCTCGGTTCACTTGGAACGGGAACGACACTTCTTGCTGTATTCGGACTTGTTGTCAGTGCGTTGCTCATGGCGCGTGATGTAAAAGGTGGAATCTTCATCGGGATGTTGTTGACGGCAATCGTTGGTATGATCTTCGGTCTCGTTCCGACTCCGACGGCAATCTCTGATGTTGTGTCAATGCCACCGAGCATGTCATCAACGTTCGGTCAAGCGTTCATCAACTTCAGTGACGTGTTCACTCTCCAAATGCTGATTGTCATCTTAACGTTCTTTTTCATCGATTTCTTTGATACGGCTGGTACGCTCGTTGCCGTGGCGCGTCAAGCAGGAATCATGAAAGAAAATAAAGTACCGCGCGCAAGTAAGGCGTTAATGGCTGATTCGACAGCAACGGTAGCGGGTGCGATCTTCGGAACATCTACAGCGACTTCATATGTTGAATCGTCAGCTGGTGTTGCTGCAGGTGGACGTACAGGTTTGACGGCGGTGTTCGCAGGATTGTTCTTTGGTTTGGCATTGTTCTTCTCACCTCTCTTGGCGGTTGTAACAGCGCCGGTTACGGCTCCTGCATTAATCATTGTCGGTGTGCTCATGGCTTCGGCTCTTCTTGATATCGATTGGAAGAAAATCGAAATCGCCGTACCAGCTTTCTTGACGATCATTATGATGCCTTTGACATCTTCAATCGCAACAGGAATTGGACTTGGGTTCATCCTTTACCCACTCATGATGATTGCGAAAGGAAAGACAAAAGAAATTCATCCAATCATGTATGGGATGTTAATCATCTTCTTGGCATACTTCATGTTCTTACCACACGCATAAGTTCATTTGAAAAGCCGGCTCTTCCATTAAGAGTCGGCTTTTTTGTATGCAGTATTTTCAGTTAGGAAAGGGTCATACATCGTGATGGCATGGTTTTCTGTAATGAATTCATTCCGGAGATGAGTGCCATTCATTGAAGTGACCTCTCTGAAAATCTGATTGTGTCGTATTGTCCCTCCCCACCACTCACGGGTGAAATGATGGTTTTCTTCATATATATGATACTGCTCTTTATTCGGGATGGTAGAGCGCCATTCACCTACGAGATAATCTCCCTCTATATATAGAAGGAGTTGATATGTTTGTGCGGTTTGATTTGTAATTTGTAAATCGAGATAATTGTAAGAGCATGTTGCGCCACTTCCGAATGGTTGGTCTCTTCGATAGTCAGGAAACACGTCGTAGCTATGACGATAACGCTCAGTTACAGTCAATGGGCTATGAAGTGTAATCCAATAAATGAGGTTAGATAGTTGGCATAAGCCACCACCGATTCCTGAGGTGACCTTTCCGTAATGCAGAATCATGCCATCGACATAACCTTTTCGTTTGGTGGGCTTTCCGATCATCTTCCAATAAGAAAAGACGTCGTTCGGTGTTAGGATGGCTCCGTTTAGGTTTGCGATTGCGATCTTTAGATTCGTGACTTTATTATGTTGAACTTCCATGTCTACATCGCGTAGCTGTCGATAGAGGGGAGTTCGGTGTGTGAAGATGAGATGAGACATTGGTTCAATGTTTTGTTTCGATACGTATTGTCGTTTATCCGTTATCCATTCCAATCGTCGTTTCATTGTGTATACTTGTGTACCGGACCAGATTCTAAACGGGGAACGCTTTTTTGGTTTTTGTAAATCGGTTTGGATCATGAATGTGACTCCTTATCGGTTGATAGTCGTTATTAGATATAAGTGTATTCTTTAAAGTGATCTGTTCTTCCTTTTAGAAGTTGAGATTCAAACTTTATGAAGATACGAAAAATAATCAAAAGTTTTTTTAGAATAATGCTTGCAAGATTAAAAAGCAGGTGATATAGTTATCTCTGTTGCCAGCGACAAATGTTGAACAAACAAATAAGTTGTTGACATCAAAAAGAATTAAATGTTATTATCATTTAGTCGCCAAGAGCGGCAGACGAACTTTGAAAACTGAACGATGAGGCAAAAAAAAAATAAGTTTTACAATTTTTGAATGAAGCGCAAGCTTCG
>NZ_JAPEHX010000023.1:0-42204 GCF_028823655.1 Exiguobacterium sp. B2(2022)
AAATTTTCAAGACTTCTTTCACTTTTTCAATCATTCCGTATATATCAAACGGCTTTTCAAATTGTGCAGTGATTCCGAGACGACGCACCTCGTCAATCACCGTTTCTTCTCCGAATGCCGTCATGATCATGACAGGTGTCTCTAGTTCTTGTTCTCTCATTCGACGCAATACCTCATGACCGAACATACGGGGCATGTTCATATCGAGAAGTACTAAATCGTATTGCTCTCGTTCTAAAAACTCCCAGGCTTTGATGCCGTCTTGCGCCGTGTCCACATCAACACCCATGTTCGTGAACACTTGTGCGAGCATCGTACGAATTCCGTCCTGGTCATCTGCAATCAACATCCGTGACATGCATGTCCCTTCTTTCATTCATCATTTTCCATAATCAAACATTTTAACCATACCAAACTCGCTTCTTTTTCGCGATGCCTATCTTTTGAAATCAAGGGAACGATGACTCGGTATCTTCTTGTTGTTCTTCTTTCAATTGTGCAGGTACTTCTAGCGCGTTCACACGTTCATAATCGGTTACTTCGGGAGCTTCTTCTTTGACATACACTTTCAGAAAGTCCCCTTCTGCTAATAATGACGGAGTCGCAATGGCGAGCGGTCGCTTCTTCCCGCCTTCATCGTAGCCGATGAGGTCGTACCGATATCCGTTCGATGTCTGTGTCGCCACTTCCGCGCTCGGGACCTTGACATAATACACATCGGCTAACAGACGATCCAGATTGACATAACGCCAGCCTACTATGAATAGAACGCCAATCAATAAGACGGCGATGAGTTTTCGCATCATAAACAGTTCTCCTTCAACGTAAGAGTGACTACTTATGAGATATACCGTTATTCCGAAGTCATGAAACCATTCCACGAAAAGAGGCTCATCCTGTTCAGAATGAACCTCTCGTGTGACGCGTTGGATGTTATGATTCGACAGTCACTGGAACGACTGCGATTTCAATCTCTTTCTCGACCTCTTCACGTTCCTCTTTCAAACGCTCATCTGACCATTTGAAGACATCGGCCATACAGCGAAGGACACCGTCTTTATATTGACGGACGAAGTCGATATCGAAGAACATTGCGCCCGTGCGGCGAATTAAGAAGTCGATGGCACGTACGACTGATTCTTCTTCGATTCCGTAAACCAATTGCGCATAGACGATTTCAGGAAGGTCATATGCGTTCGCATCCATCCGTTCGATGACGCGATCGATATTCGATCCGTATAGACGAACGAGTTCTTCCGCATGGTTTGCGTCTAAGCCATGATTTTGAAGTTCTTTTGTTTTCTTCTCAAGGAAGTCTTTGAAGCCTTTCGAACCGCCGACGTGACCACCTGACATCGGCATATGCTTCGTCCGGCTAGCCAAATAGACGACACCGTCTTCTTCTTTCAACAGTTTTGCGACGAGGTCGACGACCGTTTCCGACATCTTGCGATACCCTGTCAATTTACCACCGGCAATCGTGATTAAGCCGCTGTCTGACTGCCAAATTTCGTCCTTACGTGAAATTTCAGAAGGGTCTTTTCCTTCTTCATAAATCAACGGACGAATACCTGCCCAACTTGATTCCACATCATCCGCTGTGACATGGACGTCTGGGAACATATAGTGAATCGCTTCTAAAATGTAATCGCGGTCTTCCGTCGTCATGCGTGGGTGCGCTTTGTTTTTATCGAAGAACGTATCCGTCGTTCCGACGTATGCTTTGTTTCCACGTGGAATCGCAAAGACCATGCGACCGTCTGGTGTATCAAAGTAAATCGCTTGTTTGAGCGGGAACTTCGACTGGTCGATGACCAAGTGAATCCCTTTCGTCAGGCGAAGCTGTTTCCCTTTTTTCGAGTTATCTTCTTCTCGTAACTCGTCGACCCATGGACCGGTCGCGTTGATGATTTTCTTCGCATAGACGTCATACGTCGACCCGTCAATCTGGTCTTCGACGTGTACACCGGCCACTTTGCCGTTTTCGTAAATCAATCCTGTCACTTTGGCGTAGTTCATGAGAAGTGCACCATGATTCGCTGCTTCTTTCGCCACTTCAATCGTCAATCGTGCGTCATCTGTGCGGTACTCGACGTAATAGCCGCCTCCGACCAAATCATCTTTTTTTACGAGCGGTGCCTTTTTGATGACCTCATCTGGTTTGAGCATCATGCGACGTTCTGCACGTTTAACGCCTGCGAGGAAGTCGTACACCATCAGTCCGATCGATGTTGAGAAGGGACCGAATGTCCCCCCTTTGTGCATCGGTAAGAGCATTTGTTCCGGTGTCGTGACGTGTGGACCATTCTCGTATACGATGGCCCGCTCTTTCCCGACTTCTGCGACGAGCGCCACTTCGAATTGTTTCAAATAGCGGAGTCCCCCGTGAACAAGTTTCGTCGAACGACTTGATGTCCCTGCAGCAAAGTCTTGCATCTCGAGGACAGCTGTCTTCATCCCACGCGATGACGCATCGAGCGCAATCCCCGCTCCGGTAATCCCTCCACCGACAACAAGAACGTCATGACGTTCACTTGTCAGTTGCTCATATCGTTTCGCTCGTTCTTTCGCTGAGAAATTTCTGATTTCCATCTTATTCCCTCCTATAGTAAGTACGGTTCAATGAATAGAAAAAGAGACCACAACAAAAACAAGGCTTCCCCCTTCTGTTGTGGTCTCTCTATTGTCTCGAACCGAATATCAACTTTTCTCCTGTATTATACCCTATTCTTTTGAGTTCAATCATCTCTTACGCTTGAGCAACCTGTAATGTGTTGTTTCACAAGCATCCGACTCGCATTTTTGATTCGAGAAGCTTAGACTTCAAGGTATCATGTTGAAGGAGGATTTCAGATGAAACGTATGTTACAACCTTTTCAGTTTAAAAATGGCGTCGAAGTACCGAATCGCCTCGTATTGGCACCGATGACACATTACTCATCAGAGCCAACGGGCGAAGTATCCGAGCATGAGCTCGCCTACTATCGGAAGCGGGCGCAAAACGTCGGGCTCGCCATCACGGCTTGCGCCTACGTGACAGAAGACGGGAAAGGTTTCCCGAACGCATTCGGGGTCAATGACGACAAATTCATCCCGGGTCTCCGTCAATTGGCGGAAAGTTTAAAAGCGGAAGGCGCAAAAGCCATCCTTCAAATTTTCCACGCCGGACGGATGTCACCACCTGAACTCGTCCCGAACGAACAACCTGTAAGTGCAAGTGCCGTCGCACCTGTCCGAGAGGGTGCCGCTACACCTCGTGCCCTCGAGACGTCAGAGGTCGAAGCCATCATCGAGGCGTTCGGCGAAGCGACGCGTCGCGCCATCGAAGCCGGATTTGACGGAGTCGAGATTCACGGGGCGAACACCTACTTGATTCAACAATTCTTCTCACCGCACTCAAATCGCCGTGAAGATCGCTTCGGCGGTGATGTCCATGGACGTTTGACGTTCCCACGCGAAGTCATTCGCCGTGTCAAAGAAGCAGCCGCAGATGCAGAAAACTTCCTCGTCGGCTATCGCTTCTCACCAGAAGAAATCGAAGAGCCAGGCATCACGCTCGACGACACGGATGTGTTGCTCGATATGATTTTAGAAGAAGGCGTCGATTATATTCACGCGTCTCTCTGGAACTTCAATACGGCTTCCATGCGTGACGAGAACGTCACGGAACGTTCGATTGACCGCATCGCCAAACGAATCAATGGTGCCATCCCGCTCATCGGAGTCGGGCAACTTCAGCGTCCGGCGCAAGTCGAAGACGCACTCGAGGTCGTCGACCTTGCCGCGCTCGGTCGCGAACTGATCATCGACCCGGAATGGCTTGAAAAAGTGAAATCGGACCGCGAAGACGAGATTGAGACAGAACTCGACTTGAACAAACAAGCCGAACTCGCTGTTCCCGCTCCACTCTGGAACGCCATTACGACTCGTGCCGGTTGGTTCCCGATTAAAGATCAAGAAGTGAAGTAACACAAAGCACCGCGGTCTTTTTTGATCCGCGGTGCTTTTTTATGCGTCCCACTCTTCTCGTAACATGCCCATCCGAATCGAATCGTAGCGCTTCTCGTTCACGACACGCACTTGACGGATTCGACCTTCCAGTTGCATACCTACTTTTTCAGCGACCCGCATCATCCGTTCATTTCCTGACCATGTCGTCAAGCCGACACGGACGACTGGTAACGTCTCAAATAAATGTTCGGTCCATAGACGAAGGGCACGCGTCCCGACACCACGATTCCAGCGGTCGGACTGATGCAAGATGATTCCCATCTCGAGCCACTCTCGTCCGGTATCTTCGAAATAGTAAGAAACGGTCCCATATACGGTTCCATCCACTTCAATGACCCACATGTCATCTTTTTGGATGAGCGACTGCTCGATTTGCTGAAACTCTTCGTAGGACATCGCCTTGTGTTCAAAGTAAGGGGCGTCCCATTGTTTCCACTCCGGTGTCGCATCCCGATAAATCAATTCCCATAGTCGTGATAAGTCTTGTTCTTCAATCGGTCGAATGACCACTTCATTGTCTTGTCGCATCTTGTCTTCCTCTCTAAAGATCGTCCTTACCTTATTCTTGCGTCCCATTCGAATCTCCTTTTTTTCGCTTACGCCAGATGAACGCAAGAATCAAGACGATCAAACTCGCCATGACGGAAGCGATTGCAATTGGACTCGAATCGGTCATAAACAATTGTCCGATGGAGACAGAATAGGCAAGTCCGAACGAAGTGACGAGTTTTGCACCGAACGCGATGCCCGCGAAACGTGGGAACGGCACGCGACTGAATCCGGCCGCAAGACAGATGACCTCGTCCGGCAAAATCGGAATGATGAATAAGACGAGCAAAATGCCAAGACCATACTTCTCGACATATCGGTCGTACGTCTTCAACTTCTCCTCATCGACCCAGCGGATAATCCGTTCACGACCGAACCGAGCCAATCCATACATGACAAAGATACCAAGCGTGGTCGCGATACTCCCGACTAAAGCCGCACGAAACGGTCCGAGCGCGACACTTCCAATCGGCACACTGACCGCTTCCGGGACCGGCAAGGCAATCGGCTGTAAAAAGCTGAATGCCGCGAACACCCAGACCGCCTGTCGTTCATATTGCTCTAAAAGACGATCTAACCCGTATGTGTCATAGAGAACAAGTCCGAAAGAGACATAATAGACGAGAACGAAAATCAAGAAGAGAGAGAACGTAATTTTCCACATTTGCTTCAGGATGACATTCGAGCCGTCCCGAATCGCCCGTAGTAGCCCGACCGATAGAGCGAGTAAGACGACGCCCGTCCACCCGAGCTGGTACGGCAATAGGAGGGAAGGTAAGACGACAAACGGCAACAGACTGAGCGCGACAAGCCCCAATCCGTATCCAAGATAAATCGAATGTCGTTCTTTCATGAGCCATCACCCTCTCCCCGTTCTACTTCTAGTGTACCCAGAAAGTGAAGGGGATGTATCCTGCCAAGGGCACCTTCCATCTCATGCTTTTGATGTAGAAAAAACCACGATCCGCAATGGACCGTGGTGTTCAATCACTTATTCTCCAAGTGACGCTTGGATAAAGTCATGGAATAGACGTTGTGGACGTTCTGGACGCGAAATCAACTCTGGGTGGAACTGTGATGCCACGAACCACTTGTGTTCTGGAATCTCAATGATTTCTACGAGACGACCGTCCGGGCTCGTACCTGAGAACTTAAAGCCTTCTGCTTCAAACGCTTCACGGTACTCGTTGTTGAACTCGTAACGGTGACGGTGACGCTCGTATACGAGCTCTTGATCGTATGCGGCGTGTGCGTTCGTCCCTTTTTCGAGTTTACATGGGTAGAGTCCGAGACGGAGTGTACCGCCAAGGTCTTCGATATCCTTTTGCTCTGGAAGAAGGTCGATGATCGGATATGGTGTCGATGGATCGATTTCAGCCGTATGGGCACCTTCCAACTTCAAGACGTTACGGGCAAACTCGACCGTCGCGAGTTGCATTCCGAGACAGATTCCGAAGAATGGGACATTGTTTTCACGAGCGAAACGTGTCGCTTCGATTTTCCCTTCGATCCCACGTTCTCCGAATCCACCAGGAACGAGGATACCATCAGCATCCCCAAGGATGTCCGAGACGTTTTCAGCTGTCACGTCTTCTGCGTTGATCCAGTCGATATCGATGTCCGCATTGAACGCATAACCCGCATGCTTGAGTGCCTCTGCGACTGAGATATACGCATCACGCAACTCGACGTATTTCCCGACGAGTGCGATTTTCACTTTCTTCTCAAGGTGTGTGACCGTGTGAACGAGCTCTTTCCACGCCGTCATGTCGGCAGCCGGTGTATTGAAACCGAAGTAGTCGTTGACGAGTTGGTCCATTCCTTGTTTTTGAAGATTGAGCGGCACTTCGTAAAGTGTCGACGCATCTTGCGCCTCGATGACCGCCTCTTTACGCGTATCACAGAAGAGTGCGATTTTCTCACGCATATCTTCTGGAATGTCGTGCTCTGTACGGAGAACGATGATGTCTGGCTGAATCCCGTAGCTGCGAAGCTCTTTGACGCTGTGTTGCGTCGGTTTCGTCTTCATCTCGCCTGCCGCGCGAAGGTAAGGAACGAGCGTACAGTGAACGTACATGACGTTCTCTTTCCCGATGTCATTTTTTACTTGGCGAATGGCTTCGATGAACGGAAGAGATTCGATATCTCCGACTGTTCCACCAATCTCTGTAATGACGACATCAGCGTTCGTCTCACGTCCTGCACGGAAGACACGGTCTTTGATTTCATTCGTAATATGTGGAATGACCTGAACCGTTCCACCGTTATAGTCTCCACGACGCTCTTTTTTCAAGACAGTCGAATAAATGCGACCTGATGTGACGTTCGCGTTTTGCGACAAGTTGATGTCGATGAAGCGCTCATAGTGTCCGAGGTCAAGGTCAGTCTCAGCGCCATCATCTGTGACGAATACTTCTCCGTGTTGATACGGGCTCATCGTACCTGGGTCAATGTTGATGTATGGGTCAAACTTTTGAATCGTGACGTTGAGTCCTCGATTTTTGAGTAGACGCGCGAGTGAAGCTGCCGTGATCCCTTTACCGAGCGAAGATACTACCCCGCCTGTTACGAAAATGTACTTTGTCATGTTTCTTTCTCCTCTCTTGAATACCAACCATCGGGAAACGAAAAAACAAAAAAAGCAAAAGTGCCCCCGTGAATGGAGGACACTTTTGCTGCATCGTTACGTGCTAAACTAGCCCATGACTAATTTACGCCAGAGACGATACAGTCGTCAAGATATTATTTTTTCTTTTTTCCAAGTCGATGAAAACGACTAAAAAAGAAAAAGAGACACGCCTAGCCGGGCGCGATGCCCGGCTTTTTGCGGTCTCTTATAAATCATCCTCGTCTTCGAGATCGAGGTCGTCGTCCAAGTCGTCGTCCTTGAAGTCATCAAGGCCTTCTACTTTTTCTTCTTCGTCCTCATTGTCAAATTCAGATGAATCATAATCTTCTACTTTTGCGAATACATCTAAGTCATCTTCGATGTCGACGATGCCTTCGTCTGCTTCTTCGAACTCTTCTTCGAATTCGTCAAGTTCACCACGTTGACGTGCTTCGATGACGAGATCTTCATCCGACTTATCGAATGGATACCAAACGCGAAGCGCCCAACGGTTTGCTCCCAAGTTGACGAACAACCCGTCGATGTTCAAATCGGTGTAAAGTTGTGCGATTTTCTCGAGCTCTTCTTCTTCACTCGCAAACGTATAGTTTTGCTTGATTTTTTCGCGAATCTCATCAAAAGAAACAGGCTGTTCGCCAGTTTCTTGGAGAAGTTCATAAACGAAATCAATCAACGATTTATTCATTAAAGGACACTCCTTTTCCGTCACTAGTTAAACATCACTCCTCATTATAAACAAAAGCGATATGAAAAAGCTAGAGGAAATTATGATTCATTGGATGCCTCGGCTCGAACACGGAACCAATAAACACTGATCAACCCGATATTGAACAACCACGTCAGTCCCAGAACGCCAAACATCCATCCTCGCGGGATTTGAAATGACAATTCCGCATTGACGGTCTGTCCAACGTATAAACCGTACGCTAATAATCCGACCATCAGAAATGAGTAGGACACGACCATCCCGAACCGCTTCCACAATTGAATGAGCAACGAGGCAAACTCTTTGTTCTCCCCGTACTCTTCGAATAAATAGGTATGACTGACACTCGAATACATAGTTTGTGTATAGCCACTCACAAATAATACTGGTATGAATGCAAGAGGTTCGATAAACCCTAGGAAAAAAACCAAAGAGGAGATGAGTAAAACAAGATAAGGATGGCGGGCAAAATCAAATATATGACCAAATAAGATCCAACCAATTACGCCGGCTAAAAACGGAACGAACACATATATTATTAATACTTGGAACGAATAGAGAGCAATGCTGACAAACACAGCACCAATCAACGTCCAACCGCCGAACAATCCAATGACAAATGACAATAATTGAACTTGGCGCGTCCGACTCGCCCCAATGAAGGTCCGAACCCGTTTTTGGAATAACAACCAACCCACATATGCTAACAAAATAATCATCAGACTAAACACTTCGATATAGCCACGCGCTCCTTCTAAGAGACTAAGGAGACGACTAATCAACGTAAAGACAGTGACCGCGATAAAGGCGCGGAGAAAAGAACGGGTGTCAAACTGCCATGTCGCAGATTTTTGAAGGGGTAACTTTCTCACGAATAGCCAAGGCAAAATAAGACTCACTAAGAATAAGGCGATGGCAAGATTGTACGACTGTGTCAACGCATAAGAGAACACAGCAATCCAGCCGACTAACATGAGAACCAAAGGCCATGAGCTGCCACCCTCTTCTTCTGACTCAGGATCTTCCGCAGGCTTCAGTTCGTTCAATTGCGATAGAATCGTCGTCATGATGGTACCGACTCCAATCGAGCCGACGCCTACCAAAAACGCGCTCCACTCAATGGCGCGATCAAATGGAAGCACAAAACACACGAGACCGACGACAAGGACAGACAAAGCAATTAAAAATGTATCCTTTGAACCGCGTCGACCAATGACATACACCCACAATAACAGACCAGACATACTCGCCACATAAAAAATCAGGAATGGAATGAGACGCCCGACACCTTCTTCGACTGCCATGATGGACAAAAACAAAATCTGGGGAAGGATTTGGCTACTAAGCGCACTGACAATCGTCAACAAGACAATCATATTTTTCACGGTCCGCACCCCTATCTCAAGATTGAATATTCTGCTCTTCAGTCATCCTTTCCCATATCCATTTATCAATGAACCTTTTTCGGAACACATTCACTTCTCAGTTTCTTCACATTTCTGTCGATATAGAAGAGAACCCCAATTTAGATATGACATAAAAGGAGAATCGAATATGGCATTTTTTCGTAAAACTACTTCAACAGATTTCGTCGCTTCAGAAGGTTTTCCCGACATTCAGACAATCGCCAAACCGTCTGACTCGAGTTTGAGCGGACGCACTCATTATATGGGTTACACGACCTCTCAAGTGAAGCGTCTACAAGATATGGCTCCGCTCGTGGAGTCCGTGCTAGATGACGTACTTGAAAGCGTGCTCGACCACTTAATGCTCCAACCCGAAATGGTTCGCATCGCAAACGCTTCATCAACAAGGGAGCGTTTAAAGAAAGTATTCGCCGATTATTTCCGCAGTTTGTTGACGGGAAACATCGATGACAAGTTCTTAGCCATGCGAAAACGAATGGGACAGACACATCACCACTTCGCGGTCCCTGTCGTCTGGTTCCTCGCGACGTATTCTGCTTTTAACACACTCCTCGTGCCGAAAGTCGTCGAGACATATCAACATGACCCGGCGACTTTGACAGAATCGCTTTTGGCGTTATCACACGCGATGAACTTAGACGCGCAAATCGTTACCGAACAATACGTGAACGCCCGTCTCGATGAACTCGAGTCCGCAAACGAAGCCCGTGCCACATTATTAAGCGACGTCTCACGCGTCAGTGCAGAAGTCGCCACGACGATGGACCGAACGGGGCAAGCGATGTCTGAAACAAGCAATCGCGCGCATCAA
The DNA here is from genome assembly GCF_028823655.1 of Exiguobacterium sp. B2(2022). NCBI lineage: Bacteria > Bacillati > Bacillota > Bacilli > Caryophanales > Exiguobacterium > Exiguobacterium sp. B2(2022). The sequence goes on from NZ_JAPEHX010000023.1 coordinate 10,134, forward strand.
GTCCTTGCGGAAACGGAGCAAACGGAAAAGATGAGTCGCCACTTGATGACGTTGACACATACGAACGGCGAACAAATCGAACAGATGGAAGTCGAATTCAAACAGTCTGCTACTTATGTAGACACTTCGCTCGATCGCATCACGGCTCTAAAAAATGGTTCTCAAGAAATCGTCAGCATGACGCGAAGTATCGAACAAATCGCCAATCAAACGAACTTGCTCGCCTTAAACGCCTCAATCGAAGCGGCTCGAGCGGGTGAACACGGCAAAGGATTCGCTGTCGTCGCCACCGAGGTGCGCACACTCGCGGAGAACGCAAAACAACTCAGCAGTCAAATCAATGCGCTCATTAACGAAAATGAAGCAAATATCGCCGAACTCTTCGATCAAATGGGGCATATGCATCGGACGAATGATGAAGCAATGCGTCAACTGAACGCCGTGAAAGCAGGTTTCTCGACCGTTCAAGATGAAATGGGGCAATACGTCCTTTCATTTGAACGGAACAAACAAGACCTCGGACAGATGGTTGAAACCATTTCATCCATCAACGAGACGACACAAGGTTTGTCTCACCTGACCTCTTCACTTCTATCCACCGCTGAAATGCAATAAACAAACAAGGCACGGTCCGCGGACCGTGCCTTCCTGCATTATTGTACAATCGGTTCCGGTATCTCGATGGCTTTCAGCGAGCGATCGAGTAATTCGACGACGTCGAACGTGCCGACCGTCTCATCGACTTCCTTCGCTTTCGTTCCATCAGACAACATCGTCAAACAGTACGGACATGCCGAACCGATGACTGTCGGTTTCGTTTCAAGCAATTGTTCCGTCCGAGCCACGTTAACACGTGTCCCGACTTTCTCTTCTTGCCACATGAGGCCACCACCAGCTCCACAACACATGCCGTTTTCACGGTTGCGTGTCGCTTCGACGAGTTCGACACCTGGGATTCGTTCGAGGACGAATCGTGGTGCATCATAAATGCCGTTGTAACGACCGAGGTAACAAGAGTCGTGATAGACGACACGCTCATTCACTTGAAGATCAGGCTGAATTCGACCCGTATCGAGCAACTCGGCGAGTAACTCCGTATGGTGATACACTTTCACACCATCAAGTCCGAAGTCTGGATACTCGTTTTTAAATGTGTTGTAGGCGTGTGGGTCGACCGTGACGATTTTCGTCACCCCGTACTTCTCAAACAATTTAATGTTCGCTTCGGCGAGTTCTTGGAAGAGTAATTCGTTTCCGATTCGACGAGGTGTGTCCCCTGAGTTCTTCTCTTCGTTTCCGAGAATAGCGAATGAGACGCCCGCCTTGTTCAAGACGCTCGCAAAGCTCTGCGCGACTTTTTGACTACGGCTATCGTAAGAGCCCATCGCACCGACCCAGAAGAGGTATTCGAATTCTTCGCCTGCTTTTTTCTTCTCTTTCGCCGTCGGAATGACGAGTTCTGTATCCTTGCGCCAGTTCTCGCGTTCTTTCCGGTTCATTCCCCACGGGTTTCCTTGACGCTCGATGTTTGCGACCGTGCGCTGTGCCTCAGGGTCCATCTTCCCTTCCATCATGACGAGGTAACGACGAAGGTCGATGATTTTATCGACGTGCTCGTTCATGACCGGACATTGATCTTCACAGTTCCGGCACGTCGTACACGCCCAGATTTCTTCTTCCGTGATGACGTTGCCGATCAATTCGTCTGCGACGAGCATATGGCCATCTTGCGCTGCTGCTGCGATTTCAGCACCTTGCGTGTTTTGGAACATGAGTGCCGGTGCCCACGGTGATTTTCTTGTGACCGCCGCCCCTTTCATATTCATATGGTCACGAAGTTTGACGATCAAGTCCATCGGTGACAACATCTTCCCAGTCCCCGTTGCCGGACATACATTCGTACAACGTCCGCACTCGACGCAAGCGTATAAGTCGACGAGTTGCTTCTGGTTAAAGTCTTCAATCTTGTTGACCCCGAAGACGATTTCTTCATCTGACTCTTCCGCTTCTTCCATCGCTGAAAAATCAACAGGTGCCAAGCGACCGACTTTGTGTGTGCGCCCGAGCCAGACGTTGAGCGTCCCGGCGATCAAGTGCGCGTGTTTGCCTTGCGGGATGTAGACCATGAAGCTGAGTAAGAATAAGAGGTGCATCCACCAAAAGACGACGAACAAGGCGAAAGCGATCGGACCTGGTACCCAAGCAAACGCTGAACCGATGAGTGTCGCAACCGGTTCACCCCACATCGGGAGCTCTTCTTTATAGACGAGGTAAAACCCGTTCCCGAACAAGACGGAAACCATCAATCCGCCGATGAAGATGAGGGCGAGACCTGCTAAAAAGTTTCGTTTCAAGCGCACGAGCTTCTCGACGTAACGACGGTAGAATCCCCAAACGACCGCGACGAGAATCATGAGCATGACGATTTCTTGCATGAACGTGAAAATCGGATAGAGTGGACCGAGCGGGATGTGTGGGAAACGTGTTCCGACCGCTAGTCCTTTCCAAATAAAATCAATCGCCCCGAATTGGACGAGGATAAAACCATAAAACATCATGACGTGAATGGCGCCACTCTTTTTATCCTTTAACAATTTCTTTTGACCGAACACGTTGATCATGACCTGTTCGAGTCGTTCTTTGTTCGTTTGGCTCCATTCTGCCTTCTTCCCGAGCTTGATGAATGTATAACGCTGATGAACCAGCGAAGCAAATAAATACACCCCATAGCCGAGGACGAGCAAGAATAGAATCCAGTTGACGATTAAAAATGTAGACATCCCCAAAACTCCCCCTTTTGAAAACGGATTCAATCTTGAATTCAGTATATCAAATGATGAATGAACAGTCATTCATTTTTGTGAAGTTCTCGTCAGAAGTTTAGAAGATGTTTCAAGATGAGCAATAATCCCCCATAACTACATACGGCCAATACGAATGTGCGGAAGTGCAGATTTCGGTCGGACGGGAGTTCAAACTTCACGATATTGAGAATCATCGCTCCGGCCACGAACGCAAAACAGAGCGCTTCGATGTGCGCGGCCAAGTCAATCCAGCGTGAAAAGAACCCACCGAGCAAAATCCCACCGCTCAACAAGTAGCGTCCTTGTCGCATGTAACGTTCTCCATAGTGCCGATTCAAGTCATGCCCGAGCGCCAAAAAGTGGACACCGAGTGCCGTCGCATAGAAGCTTCTCGCAACGAACGTCACGGAGTCCGCCGTCACCACATACGCTGAAAATGTCATGTATGCCGTGAGCAAGGTCACTTGTAGCCAATACGAAACGGCCCGATCGACCGCTTCATCTTGGAAGTGAGGCGTCCGAACGAACCGCATCGTACCGTAGAACAACGTAAACCCGATGAGACTGACGATGTAAATCTCTGAAGGTAAGGCCAGATTCAACCAATCGATGCGAAGCGTGTCCTGGCGTTTGTTCAGCGACGGCAAGAGATGCATGAAGAAGTAAGTGATGGCGACCCCGCTCGAGAAAGAGAACCATTTCTTTGAAGGAACGGTCTCTTCCCGGAACAAATAGATGCCGAAGAAGTTAATCAGCGCCAAATAGATGATGATCCAGTTCGCCATCTCGTCTTCATCCTCTCAAATCAATCCAAAACCGCTCGACAATCGTCCCATCTTCTTCCGTATACGGTGTGTCCGCGACGCCACCGTTGTTTAAAATGACTTGACGGGAAGCGACGTTTGTCCGATTACACGTAATTAAGGCACGCTCAATGCCTAGCTCTTTCACTTTCTCAAGCGCAAGTTGTAATTGAATCGTAGCGAGTCCGCGTCCACGCGCACTCGGTTTTACCCCGTATCCGACATGCCCGCCAATCTTCAAGAGCGATTCATTCAACTCGTGACGAATGTTCGCCGCCCCGAGAAGCTCCTCTCCGTCCGTGAGCCAATACGTCGTGCTCGGGACCCAGCCTTCCTCTATGTTCTCACGTAACTCTTTCTGACGTAACGTGTTGACGTACGCCTCGAAGTCTGTCGTTTCTCGGTCCACCGAGGTCGGGACAATCCGTTCATCTCGTTCGTACCATTCCTCTAAAAATGCGAGAATCTGTTCTTTTTGTTCGACAGACGTCTTGATTAGTCTTAACATCACATTTCCCCCTTTATTCATTTCCATTCGCGCTCTATAAATTGATTTCCTTGTTCCTTCATCTTAAGGAACGCACACTCGAAATAAAATGGACGTTCTCGTCAAGGTTTGTCCCCTTTCAGACATGAAAAAAGTGCCACCTTGTTCAGATGACACTTTCGGTATGCTTATTCTTCGAGTCCGAGACGTTGCGGCATGTGTGGAGCGAGTTGTCTCGCTTCTTCTAACCGCCCTGCTTCGACGAGCGTATGGAAATGTAAGAACTGTTCGTGCGATGCATCACTGATGGCTGCCAAATAATCGACGTACCGATCGTATACCGCTTTGTCCTCTGGACGTGCCTCGATGAGTGCGATATACAGGCGAACGGTGTCTTCTCCGTAAAGGAGCGGGAACTCATCGTTCAATTGAAGCAGTTTATCGATCGAATTGACATCGACACCGTTCTCCTGATCGTAGTGCGTGATGACTTGTTCGGCATGGTCCTCGAGGCGACCGCGCCACTCTTCATACTCTTCTTCGTTTGTTTCGAGCATCTCGAACCAGTCTTCGTTCAACATCTCTTCAATCTTGTTTACGCGTTCTGTAAAGTTCATCAGTCTTCTCCTCCTTCAAATGTCCATGTGACATGTACTTCATATATGCCAACATCTTCTTCATTCATGGACAACTCATATACGAACGTACATGATTCTTCTGACACATCGAGGCGCGATGTCGTCGTCGCCATCGTCATCGACATATATGGATTCTTGTATAAGCTTTGCGTGAAGCGACCTTCGATGAAGGAGTGATTCATCTCGATTGGTCCCTTACAGATCAGCGCCAATCGTTCCGGCGTATACTTGATTGTCGTCGGGACCGGTCCGTCCTCTTGTTGTTGGTCAAACATTAAAATAAAGCCAGTCTTCAATGGATAATATAAGCCGTCAGCCGAGAGTTCGATTGCCTCTGGCATATCACTCATCCGTGTTGTTTGCTGGACACGCACGCGAAGTGGTTCAATCGCCATGCTCATCCCCCTTTCCGTCAACTCATCGTACCATATGTGGTAGGAGTCGTTCTATCGACGGCGCTTCGTTTTCACGTAGACGAGATGGTCTACCCACTCCTCATTCTCATAGATAAACCCTTCTCTCGTACACTCGTACGACATGCCGACACGCTCCGCGAGACGAACCGACGCCTCATTGTCGAGATTGATATGTGCCTCGATTCGTTGAAAGTTCAAATCGTCAAAAGCGATACGTATCGCCAGGTCGACTGCTTCTGTGCCATACCCTTGACCCCAATGCTGATTATGAATCGTATACCCGACCCTCCCCCATTGAAACGCATCTCGCGCAAGAGTAGAAAAATCCACCATACCAAGGTGTGTCCCATCGTCGAGTCGGAAAATGGCGAAGACATGTGCCTCGTCTTCAAGCGCAAGTGCCTGATGGTTGTCGACTAGCTGGTCAAACCAAACGGACGTACAGTCGCTCATGTCTAATTTCCCAGGGTCATACTCATGTTGCGAAACAAGACGATTTGTAAATCCACTTAACCACGCGTCATAATCTTGTTTCTCTAACGGTCGTACAACGATTCGATTCGTTTTTCGTTGATGCGTAAATCGGTTCAATCTTTCAGGTCCCCTTCCTATTACTTTTATACAGTCAGAAAAACTTCTTCCACTTTCCTTCCGAAATCACATCGACCTTTCCTTCATTCACACGAATCGCAGTCTCGTCGTCAATCGCATAGGCGGGTGCCTGTAACGCTTCCGCCCACTCTGCCGCATCTCGTGACGTATTCTCCGGTAGCATCTCGTGATCGAGGTGTGGAAAGATTGAGAAGTCAACAAACCCTAACGTCTCATCGCTCTGCTCATCAGATGAACGCCATCCGACAAATGCTTCTCCGATTCGTGGGGTCATCACCATGCTGCCGGCGCTCAATCCGACATACACGCCTTCCCAAGATGAGAGTAACGCCACCACCCCAGACTGTTTCATCCAATGATATAAAAACAGCGGATCACCACCGTTCACCAATAACACGTCCGCTCGTTCAAATGCCGGTCTCCATACCGATTCATCGATACTCGGGAGCGCGCTCAGTTCGAGCACCCCGATCGACTTCCAGCCCAGTTCGCACATCGGTGTCGAGAAATCCCCCTTGGAAAAGTTCCATGCATGCTGCGTTCCACCGTTCAACGCATAGATGGCTGTCGGGATACAGAGTGCCTCACACTCTTCAATCGGCTTGTCCAATAACTCGAGAAGTGCTTGTTTGATGCTTTCGTTCTTTATACCTGCTGACGTTAATAACAGTTTCATCTCCGTCTCCTCCTTCTTCATCTCCCTATAAGGAGTTCGCATGAGTCGCCGTTATCCCCTTTGTTCAACAAAAAAGGCCGTAGACGAATTTTCGTCCACGACCTTGGAGTTCTGAAAAATTAACTGATTTTATACACGCGACCTTCGAACGGCTTCAAGTGAAGAAGCGTCGATTCTGCATCGCCCTCGACCGGCATGTTGCTCAAGACGACATCTTTCGCACGAAGTGTCTGGTCCATATCGAACATCGTCTCTTTCGCCGTCAAGTTCGTGACGACAAGGTACTGCGTATCACCGAGCGTACGCGTATACGCATAGACTTCCGGGTGATCCGGTAAAACGACATCATACGCCCCGTATACAAACGTCTCATCGTCTTTACGGAGTTGGATCATCTCTTTATAGAAGTTAAAGATAGAGTCCTCGTCTTCAAGCTGTGCTTCGACGTTGATGTCTGTATAGTTCGGGTTGATGCCGACCCATGGCTTCTCTGCGAATGTGAAGCCGGCGTTCGGTGCATCACTCCACTGCATCGGAGTGCGTGTGTTGTCGCGTGACGAGTTCCACGTGATCCGCATCATCTCGTCATGACTCTTCCCTTGCTCGACGCCGATATAGTAGCGATTGCGTGTCGCGATATCGTCATATTGGTCGATCGAATCGAATTTGACGTTCGTCATCCCGATTTCTTGACCTTGATAGATAAATGGCGTTCCTTGCATGAGGAAGTACATCATCGCAATCGACTTCGCACTTTCTTTCCAGTAACGTTCGTCGTCTCCCCATTTCGAGACCGTACGCGTCTGGTCGTGGTTTTCGACGTAAAGCGCGTTCCATCCGTCAGCCTCAAGTCCTTTTTGCCATTTCGTCAACACGTTCTTCAAGTGGACGACATCGAGTTTCGAATCGGCGTCCTCACTCCATAGGTCCATGTGTTCGAATTGGAAGACCATGTTCATCTTCCCTTCTTTTTCACCGACCCAAAGGTGCGCATCGTCAGGTGATACCCCGTTCGCCTCACCGACCGTCATGATGTCATGTTTATTGAACGTCTCGTCACGAAGTTCTTCTAAATAGTCGTGAATCCCGTCCACGTTCATGTGCATCTCGAACGACGGTACAAAGTCGAGGTCGTTTGGGTTCGGCAAGTCGGCGAACGTCGGATTCTTGCGGATGTGGCTGATCGCATCGACACGGAACCCGTCGATTCCTTTTTCGAGCCACCAGTTGATCATGTCGTATACGGCTGTACGCATCTCAGCGTTTTCCCAGTTGAGATCTGGCTGTTTTTTCGAGAAGACGTGCAAGTAGTATTGCTTTGTCGCTTCATCGAATTCCCAAGCCGAGCCGCCGAAGATGGATTCCCAGTTGTTCGGCTTCGAGCCGTCTGGTTTCCCGTCACGCCAGATATACCAGTCGCGCTTCGGATTGTCTTTTGAGCTCTTCGATTCAATGAACCAAGGGTGTTCATCCGACGTATGGTTGACGACGAGGTCGAGCAATAATTTCATACCGCGCTGATGCACCTCGTCCAATAAACGGTCGAAGTCTTCCATCGTACCGAATTCGTCCATGATGTCTTGGTAGTCACTAATGTCATACCCGTTGTCATCGTTTGGCGATTTATACATCGGGCAAATCCAGATGACGTCAATGCCGAGGTCTTTCAAATAGTCGAGCTTATCAATGATTCCTTGAATGTCTCCGATTCCGTCTCCGTTCGCGTCATAAAAACTGCGCGGATAGATTTGATAGGCGACGGCTTCTTTCCACCAGTTGCGTTTAAGCGTTTGTGTTTGTTGTTGTTCTCGTTGTAAAAGTTGCATGTGATCTAGATACTCCTTATCCCAAAACTCACTGCTCATCATTTATAATTATCTTATTCGTGCTGTGAACTTTATATCATTAGCGCAATCGTTTGCACGATGCAATAAATTTATTTTACCAAAAAACATTCGATGATACAAAGATGTTTCATCAGCATACTCAACGTGTACCCTACACGATTTTGAAAATAAATGAAAGCGAGGTGCCTCATCATGTTTCGATTCGCTACACTTGATGATTTTTCAGCCATCGACCAGTTGATTGTAAAGAAAGCGAAAGAGTTTCAGGCAGCCGGGAAGTCCCAATGGGTCAAATATTTAGAGCCGAGTCGCTCGGATTATGTGCGACACGATTTAACGAAAGGGACTGTGTTTGTGTATGAACGTGACCACCAGGTCGTCGGTGCGGTCAGTCTCATCCCACCGACCGATTGGGACCATCATCTATGGAATGACGCGGACGGTGCCGTCTACTTGCACCGACTCGTCACGGACTCGAACGTGAAAGGAGAACGCATCGGCGAGCGTTTAATGCAGTACGCCCTCTCTCACACTGCTTCGACCGTTCGATTGGATTGCGTCGCAGACAACACGTTCTTGAATGGGTACTATCCTCAATTTGGCTTCCGCTATATCGGAGAACGGAACGGATTTTCATTATTTGAAAAATAGGCTTGACCTTGACGTGACGTCAACCTTTACGCTTGTGCTAAGGAGGTGAAGGGATGTATACGATTCAACAGCTTGCGTCACTCGCCGGAACGACGACACGGACGCTTCGCCATTACGACTCGATTGGATTACTCGTCCCCATGCGTGACGACAATGGCTACCGCCGTTATACGTCGCGTGATGCCGAGCGTCTACAGCTCATCTTACTGTATCGAACGCTCGACGTTCCGCTTGATCAAATCGGACAGTTGCTCGATGCATCGGCGTTTGATCGAGTCGAAGTATTGAACGAACATGTCGAGGCGTTACGACAAAAAGCCGCCTATTTCGCGCAACTCGCGGAGACGGCGGAAGCGACCCTCACCTCACTCAAAGGAGGGATTCCGATGGAAGACAAGTCATTGTTCAAAGGATTGTCTTATGAAGAGATTCAAGCACATGAGGCAAAGCATCAAGATGAGGTAATCGAGCGTTGGGGAGACAGTTCCGCTTACAAAACTGCGCAAGAACGAGCTGCGAAGCGCTCGAAAGCGGACTGGGAACGTATGAATCAGATGCAACTCGATTTGATTGCGCCACTCGTCGATTTGTTTCTTTCACAAGTCGCAATCGAAGATGACCGCGTTCAATCAGTCGTCAGAGACAATCATCTGTTCATCCACACTCACTTTTACGATTGTTCGCTCGACATGTTCAGCGGACTCGGACAGATGTATGTAGCGGATGAGCGATTCACCACCTATTATGATCGCTTCGAATCAGGTCTTGCATCGTATTATAACGAAGCCATCCAGTATTATTGTATCGCGAACAGTTAAAGTCCAAGCCTCAGGCTTGGACTTTAATTTGTCGTCGGTCTGATTGTACGAGATCCAGTGTTTCGATGTGTCGGCGCAACATCGGCAAGACCGTGGTCAATTGTAAATAAGGATATGTGGCAAAATTGTCGCTTCCACCTTTATAAATGACCGCCCGATCGAGAACGCGCCATCCTTGTGTCGTCCATTGTTCGAGCGTCGCCTCACAAAAAGAAGGCATAGATTGAATCGCCCAATAGGCTTGTAGCTGCCCTTCCGCCATCGATGGACGAACGGTGATGATGGGGCATGAAAACTGGTTCAAACGACTCGGCTCGATTGGACCGGTTTCATGAATCACAAGCAGCTTCGGTGCGAGTCGTTCGAGCCACATGAGCGTTTTGTCATCGTTCAAGGATGAGACATGAATGAGGTGGTGCGGGGGAATCGGAGAATCCTGTAGTGGATAACGCTCTCTCACTTCTCGAATACGCGCTTGACTCGTCCATTTCATAAGCGGTGTCGCCCATCGAATATACAATTGAGTCATCCATTGTTTGAGCGACTGTGGTCGATGTTCAGTGGGACCGTCTTCTTGAATGACATGTGTCACGCCTAAATCGCGGATAGCGTGATAGACGAAAGTGGATGTATGATGGTCACTAATCATGAGTACAATCGGTCTAGTCATCTCTCGATCCCTCCATTGATCACTTTTGATCCGTCATTTCATGAATCCCTAGTTCGCATAACGCTCGTTTCCAAGAACCAAATCGTCTCGATACTTTTGCGACGCTCGGTTTATTAAAACGTTTAGCCCACTTTTGATACGTAATCGCATTGAAAGGTGTTAATACTCGATACGCTTCATATAACGCTTGTACAATCTCCGTTTTGTCTTTGGCAGATTGTACGGTGAAATGCTCTTCTTCTAAACGCTCGACCGCTTTGACGGCGAGACTCCACGACCCGAAGTGGGTAATAATATCGCCTAATGAAGGAACACTTCGTCCTGATGCCCAGTGCCGATATTGAGCACTCGTCAGCCTTCCTTCTTCTGCCGATGCGAGCCGAAGTGCCTGAATCATATCCTGGGACTCATATCTCCTGACCTCTAACAGTCCGGATGCTTTCAGGGCATTTGTCCACGTTCCATACACAGATAAAATATCAGCGAACGTGGGAACGTCTCGATATTGGCTCCATCGTTGATATTGTGTCACCGTGAGAGATGGAGTCAGAGATGCTGCGGTTTGAAGCGCTCGAATAATCTCTGCTTCCGTTTTCATTTCATTTCCTCCTTACACGCTTTTTTCTTTTACGAAATGGCGTGTATCTAGCACGGCCTGAATCACTTTCTGTTGCTCACCAATCGTCAAACTCGAGCTCGATGGTAAGCAAATACCGTTTTCAAATAAGTGACGACTCACGTCTTCCCCGTCAACCGTGACGTATTCGGCATCTCGATAGAGCGGTTGTAGGTGCATCGGTTTCCAGACTGGCCGTGATTCAATCCCCTCATCGTTCAACTGTTGAATCAACTGATCACGGCTGGCGATGTCGCGTCCGACTTGCATGGCGGTCAACCAACGATTCGCACGAGAAAAGGGAATTTCTTGTTGATACGTGACATCAATCGTCGAAAACATTTGTTCATACCGACGAAAGACGTTACGTCTCGCCCGAACTCGTTGTTCGATGACCTCTAGCTGTCCTCGACCGATCCCTGCCGACACATTGCTCAAGCGATAGTTGTACCCGACTTCTTCATGTTCGTAATGTAAAACGTTCTCTCTTGCTTGCGTTGCAAGCTTCAACGCATATTGGCGCTGACTTTCAGAGCTTAGCAATAACATCCCTCCACCGGACGTGGTGATGATTTTGTTCCCATTGAACGAATAGAATCCGATGTCACCAATCGTACCGGTCATCTGCCCTTTCCAAGTCGCTCCGAGCGATTCCGCCGCATCCTCAATCAGTGTCACCCCGAACTCTTGGCAAATGTGACGAATCTCGCCAATCTTCGCGACTACCCCGTATAAATGAACGACAATGACCGCTTTTGGTAACTTTCCTTTTGTAGCGGCTTGAACCAATGCTTTTCGTAATGCTTCCGGTGACATGTTCCACGTTTCTTTCTCTGAATCGATGAATACCGGGGTCGCCCCGACATACAGAATGGGATTGACCGAAGCGACGAACGTGAGCGACTGACAAAAGATCACATCTCCTCTTTCGATTCCTAACGTCAACAACGCGAGATGGAGCGCCGCTGTGCCAGAACTCGTCGCGAGTGTATGCGGGTGATCAACGTACTTCCCAAGCTCTTCTTCAAAGGCGTTAACGTTCGGACCGAGTGGCGCAATCCAGTTACTTGCGAATGCTTCTTCTACATAAGCCATCTCTCGTCCGGACATGTGCGGTTTTGATAATAAAATAGTCATGTGCTCATGTCCTCCTTCATCATCGTTTGATAGGCGTTGTACCATTCAATCGTCTTCCGTAACCCCTCGTGAAGCGGGGTGCGTGGTCGAAATCCAATCATCGCTTCTAGCGTAGGCAAATCTGTTTCTTGAAAGACTTGGTCACGCATCGGTAGAGATACATGGACCGGTTGATGCATCTGGTGTCCGATTTCTGTGAGCAGCGTTTGGACGTGTACATAATCCGAGGCATCGATTCGGAACTGTCCAACGATCGGTAAGCCTGACTGAATCAATTTGATGACACGAACGACGGTTTCGACCACATCATCGATATAAGAGGCTTTTACAATATCCGTTGCATAGAATCCGACCATACGATGGCCTTGGTCGATCGCGAGTACCGCTTTCGAAAACAGGGTTGTCGAATCATCCCAAGGTCCGTATACATCCTCCGTTATAAGATGAAGGGCTGATGAAGAATGACGAGTCTGTTCCATCGGAAGATCGAACGTGATGAACGACTGAATCGGTACTCGATTTTTTTGATTCATGACGAGCTGCTTCACTTGTTCGTAACGTTCTATTTTACGATTTTGATAGAACCCACTGCATAAGATGACGTGATTCGGTTCATACATCGTCATGATTTGGCGCATATGTGGCTTATGTGAGACATCCGTTCGAATGAGATGAAACAAGGGGTGAGACAAGACGTATAGCCGTTGTCTCGCAAGTTGCGTTTTTGATTCTCCTTCGTCATCAATCCCAATCACTTCGTATCCGTCTTTTAGTAGTCGCCTGGCAAGATGAAACCCTTTGAACGTGGACACACCGATCACCATGACACGATCCATTGCACTCCCCCCTTTAATTTCCATCGACGACCCGGATGCGCACATGCTGGGCTGGGATAAACTCGAATCCACTTGCAAAAATCCGTTGTAAATCTCGGTCAATATCATTACTGTTCGCCACAAACAATAACGCGTCTGTCAATGCTGGACCGTTCTGTCGGAAGTGTTCGATCAACCGTAAGATTGGAGCGACCGATGTGAAGGGGCGGGTGCAACCGACGAAGATTTTCGGGAAAATATTCGCCTCCGGGTCGAGTTCGTTTGTAGCCAGCAATTCTTCGTATAGCTTTTCACCCGGACGAATTCCCGTCACTTCAATCGGAATTTGATCGATGGTAAACCCGCTGAGCTCAATCATTTTTTTCGCTAAATCGATAATTTTGACCGGTTCCCCCATATCGAGCACGAAGATTTCTCCGCCTCGAGATAGTACACTCGCTTGAATAACGAGTCGACTCGCCTCTGGAATGGTCATGAAGTAACGTGTCATCTCCGAATCCGTTACCGTGACCGGTCCTCCTTGAGCAATTTGTTCTTTGAAGAGAGGGACGACCGAACCACGGCTACCGAGAACGTTACCGAATCGAACGACAGCGAAAATTGTATCGCTTGAACGTGCTTTTTCTTGAACGATCATCTCGGCGATTCGTTTCGTCGACCCCATGACGTTCGTTGGGTTGACCGCTTTATCGGTCGATACCATGACGAAACGATCGACCCGATATTTCGAAGCCACATCGACCATGTTCTTTGTGCCATAGATATTATTTTTGACTGCTTCAAGCGGGTTGTCTTGCATGAGTGGAACGTGTTTGTGTGCCGCCGCATGATAGACAATTTCTGGACGATACGTTTGAAAGACGTGTTCGAGTCGCTCTACATCTTGCACATCCCCAATCACTGGATGAAGTTTCGTCTCGAGTCCAAGTCCGTTTAACTCTTTCTCGATTAAATAAATGCTGTTTTCACCATGTCCGAAAAGAATCATCTCGGCCGGTTTGAACTTAATCAATTGACGACAGAGTTCCGAACCAATCGACCCTCCAGCTCCTGTCACGAGGACCGTTGCTCCTTCCACATGTTTCGAAATACCTGAAATATCAAGTTGTACCGGCTCTCGTCCTAACAAATCCTCGATTTTCACTTCGCGAATTTCATTGATCGACACATTTCCGGTCGCAAGTTCAGACAACATCGGGAGTGCATGTGATTCAACGCCAGTCTTTTCAATCCGTTTCAACAATTCAATCCGTCTCGCGTGTGCAAGACTCGGGATAGAGAAAATGACGACTTCGATTCCTTGTTCCTCGATGATGCGCTCTAAATCGTCTGTCATACCGAGAATCGGGACACCGTGTACATATAAAGAGGCGAGCATCGGATCGTCATCGAGAATTCCAACCACATGGAGGACGTTCGTCCGATACTCTTTCAACTCACGTACGATGAGCTGTCCAGAATTCCCGGCTCCGATAATCAGTGTTTTCCGGCCTTGTGGAGCAGCGTGTGGCTTGAACGTATGCAAGACGTGATGACGGGCTAAGAAACGCGTGAATAAAATCATGTTGAATGCTAATAGCCCTTGAACCGCAATCATGACACCGAGACCACGTCCGAATTGAAACTGGTTGTAGGCAAAGAGAATCAAGTCGCTACTAACCAACGCAATGGTTACTTGTTTCATTTCATGGATTGAAGCGTATCGCCAATCGATGCGATGAATTTTCAAAAGCGCTCCGACAAGCATGAAGCTAAACATTTTGATTGCCACCATCAGCAACAAATCGTATGTTGTCGCTGTGAACGGCATCACTTTCGAAAATAAAATGTCAAACGTCATATATAAGACGATTGAGACGATTGCGATATCGACGCAGAAGAATAATAAGTTTCTGCGATTTCTTCGATATACGTTGACGAGTGTAGCCATTGTGTATTGCACCTCCAAATGTCTAAGTTGTGTAATCGTGTTGGGTATGGTGTGCGAAGAATACGTTGATGTTGTAACAAATTTAAGGATAATGCGAGCTTTTTGTTATTAATGAAATCGCTGTAACAAATAAGTTCACAAAGTTATTCTCATCTTTTCTTTCACATAATGAATAATTTTCTTCCGAGCGGGAATGGAAAGAACATACCAAATAAAATTGGGTGTTGTTGACAACTATGTTTTAAATGAAAAGGAGGTACCCATAACGCATCGCTGTTTGACTTCTGTACGACCAATCTGACAACATACATGTTCATTCACACCAAGAGACCTTCTGAGACGCTCGTGAGCGTTCACACAAAAGGAGAGACACCAAGATGAAAAAATGGACACGACCTCAAATCGTACAAGCTTTGCAGTTGGCTGCCCAAGAATACGCAGAACTTGATTCCAAACAATATAGTGTTTGGTCTCATGACAAAAATGTCCCTTCCCTTTCCACCGTCATCCACCAATTTGGTTCGTGGCGTGAAGCCCTCGTTGCAGCACAGATTAAGCTTTCGTTTCATTATTATTCAGACGAAGATATTCTACGCGCGTTAAACAAAGCCGCAGAAGAGCTCACACTATTCACGAGTCAAACGTACCGAGAATGGTCAAAAGTGACACGATCGCCTTCTCTCACACTCATCAGTAGTCGCTTTGGTTCATGGTCGAATGCACTCCGAGAAGCGAAGCTTCAAACGACAGCCGCTAAAAATAGTGAAGAACGCATCATCCAAGCCTTGATCGAAGCATCGGAAGAACTCGAACGCCTCACGTCTCAACATTATGCGGTGTGGGCGCAAGAACGAGGCTATCCGACCGTTGCGACCATCGCTAGAAAGTATGGTTCTTGGAGCTATGCTCTTTTCGTATTAGACATCGCTCCTCCGAAACGAAAATGGGATGAAGAGGATGTGATTGAAGCGCTCCGGCTCGCGAAAAAAGAATTGCCTCATTTCAGCATCCTCCATTATCGAAAATGGGCGGAAGGACGGAACGTACCGAGTACATCGACGATTAACGTCCTCTTTGGCAGCTGGACGGCCGCTCTCAAATGTATGGAAGCGCAAAAAGTGACACAATGATGCTCAAGCGCCGACTCAGGAGGAGTCGACGCTTTTTTCATGTGACGATTGCAATGTACAACGGAATGCCAATCAACAAATTGAACGGGAACGTGACCGCAAGGGAGAGGGTCAAATAAAAGGATGGTTTCGCTTCTGGGACCGAAGCTTGTAGCATCGCAGGCGCAGCGATGTATGAACCGCTCGCTGCTAACGTCATGAGAAGAATCGTTCCCCCTTCCGAAAGACTAGCGACACCCGCCGCCAAAAAGCCAACGAGTGCTCCAATCAACGGGAACAACATACCCATCGCAACGAACTTCAGCCCATATGTCGGTACCGTCTTCAACTGTTGCCCGACTTTTACTCCCAATCCTAATAAGAAGAGAAGCAACACGCCTGGGAACAAGTCCACAAAGAAAGGTTTGAGCGGAGTCGCGTCTGGCGTCACGAGTCCAACCACAAGACCTGCTAGCATAAGCAAGATGCTCTTCGAAAATAAGCTATCTCGGAGGACAGACAACGAATTCGCCTTACCCGACGTCGCCGTAATCCCCATCACCTGCGTTTGGTTATATAACAGTAACGCTACAATCAATCCAGGGATTTCAAGCACGACGACCAATGTCGTCATGAACGGCTCATATCCAATCCCAAGTCGCTCAAGCTGTGTCGATGCGGCTACATAAGTCACGAGCGAGACGGAACCGAACGTCGCAGCCATGGCAATCCGTTCGTGGAAGGTAAACTTCAGGAGACCTCCTGCGAGAAAGGCGAGCAGCGGTAATAAAATCCCAATCAACAGCGTCACCGTCAATGGCAGTGCAATTTCTTCAAATGATACCGAGGCGAGTCCCATCCCACCTTTCAATCCAATCGCAAGTAGTAAGTAAATGTTGAGCGTCGTGCTCAGTGAATCAGGAATCTTCAAGTTCGATTTCCCGACTGCGGCAATCACGCCCGTCACAAATAGAAGCACGGGAGCGCTCGTTAGTAAAAATAAAAACAAATCCATACATGTTCCTCCTTGGCGACAAAAAAGCGCACACCTAAAGAAGGCGTGCGCTGTATGCCGACGGCTCGACTATTCGCTCCGTCAGGCCGACAACTGTCGGTTGATTAAATTGTTCAGTAGCTCCGTAAGAAGATCTCGAAAGCACGCCTCGTGACGACTCGTCCATTCGCTCCTCTCACGTCTCTGAATTTCATTTTAAAAAGTCGACGTTCCGTTGTCAATCGGTTTGATCCCAAGGTGCGTCCAACCGAAAGACGATGAGACGCTCCCCTGTTTTCGTACTGATGTCCGTGTGGAGCGAAACAATCGAACGGCCGAGCACTTGCCCGACAATCGTTTCAAGTTGGCTCCGTCCCGATTCGACGAGATTGTTGCGGTATTTTTTCAATTGCTCGCGACCTGACGACTTGGTGGCCAAGTCATACTCGGCCGGCGTCAACACACCTTGGAGTGTGATGATGGCGAGGTCCCGAAGCAGGTCTGCCTTACACGTCAATGACCCGCGACCCAAGTATTCTTTCTCCCATTGGGTGATTCGGGCGCTCAGTTCCATTTCCAGCTGACCTTTTTTCCGCATTTACTTCACGAATCCAATCATCATCTCACGAAGAATTTTTGCCGCCGCGATGGCCGTCATATCCGACTGATCGTATGCCGGTGACACCTCGACAAGGTCTGCACCGATGATGTCGAGGTCTGCGTTCGCGATGGCGTGTACCGCTTCTAACAATTCTTTCGTCGAGATACCACCGATTTCTTGTGTGCCTGTCCCAGGTGCTGCTGAAGGGTCAAGGACGTCGATGTCGATGGTGACGTATACTTTTTTCCCAGCGAGTGTCGGTAAGACGCGCTTGAGAGGCTCGATGACTTCAAATTGATGCATGTTGTAGCCGACTTCACGTGCCCACTCAAACTCTTCTTTCATCCCTGAACGGATCCCGAACGAGTAACAGTTCGATGGTCCAATCAAGTTTGCCGCTTTTTTAAGCGGAGTCGAGTGTGAGAGCGGCTCGCCTTCATACTCATCCCGAAGGTCCGTATGCGCATCCAAGTGGATGATGACAAAGTCGTCGCCGTACACATCGTGCATCGCTTTGATGATCGGCCATGTGACGAGGTGTTCGCCACCCATTCCGAGTGGGAACTTGCCTGCTTTGACGACATCTTTGACGAACGCTTCAATGAGGTCAAGTGACTTCGGTGCGTTCCCGAATGGAAGTGGGATATCCCCAGCATCGTATACCGCCGCATCTGCCAAATCACCATCTAAATACGGGCTGTATTCTTCAAGTCCGATTGACACTTCACGAATTCGGTTCGGACCGAAACGTGAACCCGGACGGAAACTGACCGTCCAGTCCATCGGCATCCCGTAAAGAACCGTCTTCGCCTCTGTCACCTCTGGGAGACTGGCGATAAACACTTTACCTGAGTATGCTTCATCAAAACGTTTGATCATTTTGTCAAATCCTCCACGAATTTCGGAAGGACGAACGCCGCGTTATGAAGCTTCGGCGTGTAGTATTTTGTTTCGATGTCATGGAAACGCTCAGCCGATACTTGTTCCGGATCGTATTTCTTCGAACCGATTGTGAACGTCCACATCCCGCTCGGGTACGTCGGAACGTTCGCTGTGTACAATTTCGTGATCGGGAAGATTTCCTTCACGTCACGTTGAACCGTTTGAATGAGTTCTGGTGTGAACCACGGGTTATCTGTCTGTGCGACAAAGATGCCATCCTCTTTGAGCGCTTTCGAGATGCCTGCATAAAATCCTTTTGTGAAGAGGTTCGCTGCTGGTCCGACTGGTTCTGTCGAGTCGACCATGATGACGTCATACTCGTTTTCTGACTTCGCAATATGCATGAAACCGTCACCGACGATGACTTCAACACGTGGGTTATCAAGTTCACCGGCAATGTTCGGCAAGTATTTCTTCGAATATTCAATGACTTTCCCGTCGATATCAACGAGAACTGCCTTTTCAACTGATGGGTGTTTCATGATTTCACGGATGACACCGCCGTCTCCCCCACCGACAACAAGCACATGCTTTGGATTCGGGTGTGTAAAGAGTGGGACGTGTGCGACCATCTCGTGATAGACGAATTCGTCCTTATCCGTCGTCATGACCATCCCGTCAAGTAACAACATCGTTCCGAACTCGTCCGTTTCGACCATCTCTAGTCGTTGAAACTCCGTTTGTTCGCTCTCATAAACGTGGTTTACACGGAACGTGATTCCGTAATCTTCTGTTTGGTGCTCCGTAAACCATAATTTTAATTTTTGGTCCATCGATAGAACCCCTTTCTGTTCAAAAAGTTGTTCGTATGCGAGTGGCGTTTTGAGGCGCTTCTTAATCATACGATAGGAAGTATACAAAACCTGTACCCATTTTGCACGAATTTTTTGAAGAATGTCTCCGGAATGTGAGTTTTTTGTGAGACGTGACCGATATACTGAATGAACCAATTTTGAATGGAAAGGTGGAATAGTATGTGGTCACCCTGCGCTTCTTGTAATACAACAATTCCTTTGATTGCTCAAGGGACCCTCGTCACAACATTTAAGGAATACCCGTATACATCGTTTGAAGAACTAGATGTACTCCTCACACAAGTAAATGGAACGGTATACTGTGTCGATCCTGCATCGAACCGTCAGACCCCGCCGCTTGAGGTCGACATGTTAAAGGATCAGCTTGCCAATCGGCACATCATTGAACAGATTCAGCACGGCACGTTCGAGAGCCATCTCCAGCCAATCATCTTCCTCGATTCTACGGAAACATTCGGGTACGAGGCACTTCTCCGTAGCGGTGCCAACATCTCACCTTATGATTTATTTCGGACGGCAAACCGTTTCGGTCTTCATTCAAAGCTCGATCAACGAGCTCGTGCTGAGGCGATTAAAGCGACACACGAAGCAGTCGCCCCTCACCAAAAGACATTCATCAACTTCTTACCTTCGACGATTTACAACCCGGACTATTGTTTGCAGCATACGTTCGATATCATCGACCGATATCAACTTAGCCCAGACCGTTTTATCTTTGAAGTCGTGGAGACAGAAAAGGTACATGACGTCGATCATTTGCAGCACGTATTCTCAACGTATAAAAAGCGGGGGATGAAAGTGGCTTTAGACGACGTCGGTGCAGGTTTCTCGACCATCGATATGTTGACCCCGCTCGTATATTTCATTTTGTGATGAGGATGCCGAGAAGCGGGATTTCCTCAAAAAAGTGCGTGCGTTGACCCACTCGATGGGCATCACACTTCTCGCTGAAGGCGTCGAGCGCATCGAAGAAGCCGATGTGTGCCGTGAACTCGGATTTGATTTGGCACAAGGTTATTTCTTCGGAAAACCGGCTCCTGCGAAGGAGCACGCCATCAAAACAGCATAAGCATATTTCTTTATTCCAAGTGCGGGCATCGACGTGATCGAGTGCCCGCACTTTTTTATTTTCTACGGTGAGTAGCCCCCACTCATCTCTTCTAAACGGTTTCGTCGATTTTTAGGTTTCAGTCTGAGGTGTTCAGGAGATAGCATATTATAGAAGGTCGACGCGAGCGAAAAAGGTGGAGATGTAGATGAAATCATGGATTGTCAGTGGCTATGCCATCGTACTCGGAATCATCATCGGCTTAGTGAGTTGGCTCTTTTTATCCGTTGTTTATAAAGGCATACACGTTGTGTGGCATACGGTACCTGAGCAATTTAATTTTCCGTTTTATGTGTTTCTCGTTCCGGTCATCGCCGGTATATGCATCGGTCTGTTGCAACGTCGGTATGGGCGAATGCCCCGTCTCATGCCTGAGGTGCTAGAAGAACGAAAAGGAACGGGACGCATTGACTATCGTTTGATCGGCTTTACGACGTTGACCGCCCTCCTCGTTCTCATTGGAGGAGCAAGTCTCGGTCCCGAGGCCGCGCTCGTCGGCATCGTCGGCGGGCTCACGACGTGGTTCTCAGAGCGCATCCGTCACGTCCGTCAAGAATTAGCGGAATTGCAAGAAGTCGGTCATGCCGTCGTGCTCGGGATCGTCTTCAACGCGCCACTCTTCGGGGCAATCGCAGCGGAAGAGACCGAGCAGAAAAAACAACCGATGCTGAACCTGCTTGCGACACTCGCCGGAATCGGGACTTTTTATTTACTCAATCAACTTGACGAACGTCCACCGTTCATCATTAAGTTCCCTGCGATTGAAAGTGTCCAGATTGATTGGACGATGTTATTGATTATTTTTAGTGGCATGATTCTCGGCTGGTTGTATTTAATCAGTGAACATGTATTGATGCGCCTCTTCACAAACGTGCCAATTCTACTCCTCACAACGCTCGGCGGCGTCGGAATCGGGATCATGGCTCTACTTTATCCGGACCTCCTCTTCTCCGGAGAAGAAACGATTCTCGAATATGCAGAAGACTGGCAACTCATTCCGCTGTACACCCTTCTTCTCTACAGCGTGTTGAAACTGCTCTTTACGGCGTTCTGTCTAGCAACTGGATGGCGCGGTGGACACATCTATCCGCTTCTCTTCTCGTCGTTCACACTCGGCTATTTTTTCAGCCTCTTATTCGAGCTCGATATGACATTCTCGGTCGTTTTAACAACGAGTGCCTTACTCGCCACGGCGATGCGACAACCGTTGGCCATCATTGTGTTACTCGTGCTCTTTTTCCCGCCGAATAGTTGGCTCTATGTATTTGCGGTCGTGGCCATCGTTTCTAAAATTCCACTCCCCTCATTCATCCATTCGCCAATAAAAGCCTGATTTTAGAGATGAAAAAAAGGGTAAGAGATGTATAGTTATGCAATCTGTCGAAAGGAGGAACGGTTGTGAGCGAATATGAAATGGCCATTGAAAACCTAATTGACGCAGTTAGCTCGGATTGGATTAGCATCATTTTAGCTATTTTAGTCGTGATTATGGGGATTGTCGTCTTCATCTATGTCGTCATGACAATCGTCGACATGTTTTTATCCAAGGATATCGTCTGGGGAATCGTTGAAGTCATCGCTCTATTCGTAGGACTGGCAGTGCTCTTGTCCGTCTTCTATTACTGGAATCGAAATCGGGTCAAAGCACAGTTCGGTCTCTTCCTCGTCTTGTTCTCTCTCGCAGTAAATGTGTACTTCTTCGTTCGTTATGCGGACGAAATCAACGCTGTCCTAAACAGTGTGTACTAAAAAACGAGGGGAATCTCCCCTCGTTTTCATCGTTTTGGAAAGGTGGTGTTTCCTTTGAAACGTCGCGTCATTCAACTCATCATCATGATCATCAGCGTCATCTTGCTCGTCGGTCTCTTGTTTTGGCTCGATGTCCTCATTCCCGTATTAATCGGGATTGCCATCGTCGCACCGCTCGTCGTCGGTTGGCAGATATTATTTGACCAAGTACAGCCCCAAGGGAAGCTCGCCTGGTTATTGACTGTATTCTTCATTCCGTTCATCGGCGTCTTGGCATGGGTCATGTTCGGCCGTACACCGCGTCGCCATCGACGCTTTAAACGAACGTCATCCGAAATTCGGATGCTAAGACAAGCGATTGAAAGCGAAAAAATCGAGACTTCTCCCGATATCGTATCTACCTATCCGTTGACACGGACACTTGAAAAATTAGGAGCAACCGGTGCGGACGCTCACACGTCGACGACTCTCCTCGTCAATGGCGAAGAAAAATTCGACGCACTGTTAGACGCCATTAATAGTGCGACAGACCATATTCACATTCAATACTATCTATTTAGAACCGATGAGATTTCACTAAAGGTCCGAGATGCACTCATCCAAAAATCCAATGAGAACGTTATCGTTCGCTTTTTATATGATGGACTCGGTAGCCAAGAAATCGGGGAAGACTTTATCCAGCCGTTACGGGAGTCCCGTGTCCACGTCCAAGCGTTCGATCCGGTCCTGCACCCTTATCTTGTCTTCAATGCCAACTTCCGCAACCATCAAAAACTGATTGTCGTGGATGGGCGAATCGCGCTAACAGGCGGGTTGAACGTCGGTGATGAATATCTCGGGAAGAATGAGTTGCTCGGTTTCTGGCGTGACACGCATCTACGTCTCGAAGGTCCCCTCGTCCGAGAACTTCAACAGCTCTTCGTCGAGAACTGGTTATATGCGGGACAAGGAGCCATCGATGAGACGTGGGATTTATTCGCAGACGAAGAACATCTCTCTCAGTACTTTGTGAATGAACCAAAAGGACAAAACGGGGCGACACAACTACTCGTCACGTCACCGGGTAAAGACGTGACGATTCGCGATGGGTTGATGCGTCTGTTGATGGAGGCAAAAGAGTCAATCTGGCTCACCACCCCATACCTTGTGCCTCCACCTGAACTGTTGGCGATTCTCGAAGTCGCAGGTCGTAGCGGCATCGATGTGCGTATCGTCGTACCAGGCAAGGGAGACGAATGGTTCAGCTTCCATGCGACCGAATATTATTTCGAACAGCTTTTGAAGCGGAACATTAAAATTTATAAATACAATCGCCATTTCATTCATGCCAAAACGCTCCTGATCGATGGCAAAGTTGCCCTCGTCGGGTCAGCTAACTTCGACTTCCGGAGTATGTTTCTCAACCATGAGATGATGATCGCCCAATTCGATACGACGTCGATTCAACAACTTCACGAAGCCTTTTTAAAGGATTTTGAAGAATCGATTTTAATCGACTGGGCCGTGTTACGGAAGAAAACGACCGGCAAGCGATTCATCGAGGCGTTTTGTCATATCTTCTCGCCCCTTCTCTGACGCATTCGCCAGACGAGATAAGAAACTCCGACGAGACCGACTAAGAACAATTGCCATCCGATCGTCAATTGCATCGCTGCCGTCACCGCCAGCCCTTCCATGATGAGGGCAGGCACTTTCCCAATCGTACTTGCGACCGCAAATGAGGCGAGTGTCATACGACTGAACGCTGCCGATAACGTGACGAGTCCAGACGGTACGAACGGCATGAGACGCATGCCGAGGACGAGAAACCAGGCCTCGGCTCCTGTGGCCTCGCGGAGTCGCTGAAACCGGCCACCGTCCGGGGACGTGTAACGATGCAGCGCTTTTCGGTAAAGGATGAAACTGACGATGGCCCCTACCGCCTCACCGACAATCGAGACGAGAATACCAGGTACGAGACCGAGGACGCTCACGTTGATCGCCGTCAAAAAAGCGCTCGGTAACACCCCGGCCACCGCAATCACACTATTTAGTAAAATACTCATTATTAAAAATAAAGGGAGCGGGAGCAGTTCCCATTCCATAATCATCACTCTTTCTATTCACAAAATAAGGACCATGACGTGTTGTCATGGTCCTTTACTATATCATAGCGATGATGAAGAGGTCGCACCCGCTTCATCCCACGAGTCTTCGTCGACTGGTGGTAAATGTTTTTCTTCCAATTTCGAAACGACAACCGCACATGCCGCATCCCCCGTGATGTTGACAGATGTGCGAAGCATATCGAGAATACGGTCGACCCCGATAATGAGGGCAATTCCCTCTACCGGTAAGTTGACCGACTGAAGGACGAGGGCAAGCATGACAAGCCCGACTCCTGGTACACCCGCTGTCCCGATTGAAGCGAGGACCGCCGTAATGACGACCGTCAACAATTGAGTCATTGTTAAATCAGACGCGAATACTTGCGCGATGAAGATGGTTGCAACACCTTGCATGATGGCTGTTCCGTCCATGTTGACCGTTGCCCCGAGTGGTTGCACGAACGAAGAAATCGAACGTGGCACACCGAGTTTTCTCTGTGCGACTTCCATCGATACCGGAAGCGTCGCATTCGACGAAGATGTCGAGAATGCGAATGTCATCGCCTCATAGAAGTTTTTGAAGAAGAACACTGGGCTCATCTTCCCGATGAAGTAAACGGCTGCCCCGTATACAATCGTTGCGTGTAAGAAGAGCGTCAAGACAACGGCAATCATATACCATGCCATGGCGACGACCGCATCGAGACCGATGCCTCCGATTGCCGAAGCAATCAATGCGAATGCGCCGTAAGGAGCGAGCTTCATGACGATATGGATGAGGTACATCATGATGCGATCACCTTGTTTGACGAATTGACGCCATGTCTTCGCCTTGTCCCCAAGAGCGATTAACGCAAATCCAATCAATGCTGCAAAGACGATGATTTGAAGCATGTTCCCTTCAGCGAGTGCCGTAATCGGATTCGTTGGAATCATATTGACGAATGTCTGTACGATATTTGACGATTCCTCGGTCGCTGTTGACTCAAATTCAAGACCTGTTGTTTGGAAGTCCCCACGCTCCCCTGGCTGTAAGACAGATGCGACGCCCATCGCCAACATAATCGCGAGTGCTGTCGTCGCTAAAAAGAACAAAATCGACTTCGTCCCGACCCGACCTAGCTCTTTCGGGTCCCCGAGACCCATGACGCCTAAAATAATCGAGAAGAAGACAATCGGCACGACTAACATTTTAATTAAATTCAAAAAGATCGTTCCGACCGGAGATAAAATATACGGATTTACAATCTCATAAATTGAATCCGGCAATCCTGCCAATCCGAGACCAACTACAACACCTAGCGCGAGACCGATTAAGATTTTTTTCGTTTCGCTCATCGTATCACCCTTTCGTTTTTTCACAATGTAGTCAGTATATCATAATACTGAATTTTCATACAATTACAAATGAATATCTCTTCAGTTACATAATTTCCTGTTACTCCCAAAAATGCGAAACAAAAAAGATTGGAGACGAAATAATCGTCCAATCTTTTTACTCGACGCCTAAGCGCTCGAGCTCTGCATGAAGTTCAGTCGAGTTCGTCCAAATTTCCGGGCGATGCTCTTGTAGGAAATTCGCCAATACGTTGCGGGACGGAGCGTCCATCATGTCGATTAAAATCCGACCCTTCAACGATTTGTCCATCTGATTGACGTGATAAGGCAATAGTTTATAGCCTCGTCTCGCTTCGACATCTACCAACATGTCACATGCGGCGACGCCGCCATAGTAAAAGCCTTCTCGTTTCCGACCGACCGTCACCCAAACGATCCAGTACGGTTTCCCATTCGGTACCGCTTCTTGGTCCGTCAAAAACTTGATACGCTTCTCGATGGCAGACTTGGCGTGCATCGCACCTATATCGATTGTCGCCGTGCCCGCCTCGACATCGATGATGACCGGGGACATGTTATTTAAACTAAGCGAACCGACACCAAAACCGCCGTGCCCGTCCGTCGCGTCGTCTGAAATGATATTAAAATTAATGTCTTTCATGTTCCACCCTCCCTCTCTACTGTACACAATGATATAGGATGGTGGCAATCCCGAGTCACGTCCAATCGATTTGGAAACGTCCACCAGGTCCGATATGTTGAACGAGCGTGCGGTCTATTTCAATGACCCGACCGATGACGTTGACCCGTTCATCTGCCGGCAAATCTCGCTTCGTCACTTGCAGTTCTCCCGCATAACGTCCATATCGTTCATTGTCCATCGTGATGCTACCGAGCAGTCGTTCTTCTGTATTTTGCGGTTGAATCAAATGGTCACCTGGTCGTCCGTAAGCTCTCGATTCGACCGAACGAATAACATCTCGGGCTGGGTCCATCCGGTTCGTATGCAGTGTCGGTAATGAATCGACACGGTACTCTGAAGTTGCATGAAGGACGATGACCCTTTCATCGTACGCCTGAAATTGTCGCATCGCCTGATTGGACACGCGCGGGTCACCAATCAAAATCCGATCGATCGTCGCTTGTAAATCGATGTAACACGAAAGCGGAGACTGATGGCGGTGCGCCTCGAGTGTCGGTAACGTCTCATGAAGCGGACTACGTAATTGTTCATCTCCAGGGATGAACGCCTGCACCTTGATTCCTTGCGCATGTAACCAAGCGTTTCTCTCGTCAAACCAGGAGCGGTCGAGCCCCGTCTCAGGACGAGGATAAAAGTTATGCCACGCTTCGACGTGGTCACGTCGTAGCCCTTGTCGCAACATCTCTTCAAACTCTGTTTCCGTGAGTGTACTAGCATTGAGTGCGACCATCATATGTCGTGACAAGTCGGCCACTTGTTTCGGTGTGACGCCATAGTCGACACGTAACCCTGTGACGCCCCACTCTAACAATGTATGGGCATCATTCCAGTTTTTGCCGAGCGCCTGTAGAGATGACGGGGCGATGTCTGCCACGAGCTCCATCTCCAGACGTTTTGCCAATTCCCCTAACTGCTGGAGCCGTCCTGTATATAACGTCGAATCGTCTTCTGGAATATGAAGCGACGTGAAGATACTCGTGAACCCGCTCTCTCGCATGCGTTCGATCCAATCAATGGACGCAGACGTCAGTTCCTCACTTAAGTAAACGGAAATCCCTCTCATCTATTTCCCTCCTCACAAAACGTATAGAAAAAGATGACTCGAGCGAGCCATCTTTGTTTGTCAAATCCCATCCGCCATCTCTTCTTTGAAGCCGAAGAAATAAGTGAACAGGAAGCCTGCCGTATAAGAAATCAATAGTCCGGCGACATACGTCAAGTACATCCCGTCGTCAATCAGCGGCGTAAGGGATAGACCCGATACGCCAATGCCAAGTGCAGCCGTCTTCATCGTTGCTTGGAAGGCACCACCGACCGCGGCGCCGAGACAAGCCGTTAAGAACGGACGTCCGAGCGGAAGCGTGACCCCGTAAAGGAGTGGTTCACCGATTCCGAGGAAACCGACCGGGATGGCCCCTTTGATAATATTACGGAGTCGTGGGTTGCTTGTCTTCACAAAAATCGCAAGCGCCGCACCAACTTGACCGGCACCTGCCATCGCCAAGATGGGAAGAAGCGCCGTCGTCCCGACCGTATTCAACAGTTCTAAATGGATCGGCGTCAAACCATGGTGTAACCCGACCATGACGAGTGGTAAGAAGAAACCGGCCAAAAGTGCCCCCGCGACAGGTCCCCCGAACTCAAGCGTCGCATTGATGCCTCGCATGATCCCATCTGACAATACACCCGCGACCGGCATGATCGCATAGAGTGCTGTAAATCCGACGATGAGGACTGTGAAGAGTGGTGTGAAGATAATATCGATCGATACCGGCATGAAACGACGAATGTGCTTCTCGATATACGTCATGAGCCAACCGGCAAAAATGACACCGAACAAGCCACCGCGTCCGACGACGAGCGGTTCCCCATAAATGACGATGTCCGCGAGGAGCGGGTTGAACAGAATCCCCCCGGCAATCGCCCCGAGCACCGGTGTCCCCCCGAACTCTTTCGCAGTGTTCCACCCGACGAGGATAGCTAAGTATGCGAAGACTGTGCTACCGAGAACGAGTAAAATCTGCATCCACGTCTCCGTCCGGTCGACACCGGCGTTGACAGCAAAGTTCGCCGCACCATTGATGATTCCTGAAGCGACAAGACCCGGAATGAGCGGGATGAAGATATTCCCGAGTCGACGAAGGAATCGTTTGAACGGTGACTTTTGCTTCTCTTTTACTTTTTGACGCTCCACCGCTGCGCGTTCCTCTGGCGTCAAGTTCGCATCCACTGACTCTTCTCCAATTGCAAGACCTGTCTCATGACTCATATAGTCCGCAACCCGATTCACCGTTCCCGGACCGACGACGATTTGTAGCGTCTCATCATCGATGACCCCCATGACGCCATCAATCTTCTTCAAGGCGTCAAGATCGGCTTTGGTCGGATCCTTCAACGACAACCGGACACGCGTCATACAGTGAGCGAGTTGACGAATGTTCTCTTTCCCCCCGACATGTGCGAGGATGTCCCGTGCTAAAACCTCTTCTTTCTTCATCTCGATTTTCCCCCTTATAGCGCCTCGCGGACAAACCCGTTCGCACGCTCTAATCGTTTGATGGCTTCTTCGTAAGAGACGTCCGCCAAAATCATGACGATTGCTGTTTTGACATGTCCTTTAGATGACGCAAAATAACGCGCGGCCGTTTCCATGTCGACCCCTGTCGCTTCTGCAATCATCCGCTTGGCACGTACTTCTAATTTTTCGTTCGTCGGTTTCACGTCGACCATCAAGTTTTGATACACTTTGCCTACTCCAATCATCGACGTCGTCGAAATCATGTTGAGGACCAATTTCTGTGCCGTCCCTGCCTTCAATCGTGTCGAACCGGTCAACACTTCCGGTCCTGTCTCCACTTCAATGGCATAGTCTGCATGACGGCTGATGATTGCGTCTTGATTACAGGAGATGGCCGCAGTGGTTGCTCCAACTTCACGCGCATAATCGAGACCTCCGATCACATATGGTGTCCGTCCGCTCGCCGCAATCCCAATGACCGTGTCGTCCGCCGTCAGTTGAAGCGCTTTCAAATCATCGACTGCCAATTCCTTGCTGTCTTCTGCTCCCTCGACCGCTTGAATGAGCGCACGCTCGCCACCGGCAATCAATCCGATGACCTGATCCGGGGACACCCCGAACGTCGGTACGCACTCTGCGGCGTCTAAAATGCCTAAACGTCCACTCGTACCCGCTCCGATATAAATCAAGCGACCGCCTTTACGAAAGGATGCGATGACCCGCTCCACGACTTGCGCGATGACAGGAATCTGATGTTGAATCACTTGCGGGACTTGTCGGTCCTCACTGTTCATGATCGTCAATCGCTCCTCGATCGACATCTCATCTAGTTGCATCGTTCGTTCATTCCGTCTTTCTGTAGCCAATTTTTCTAGCATCGCCACCATCCTTTCTTCTCTATGATTTCATCGTACTATATTGAAACTTAAAGTCAATTTATTATTAATTATTTTTGAAATTTAATTTCAGTATTTACGAAAGAAAAACTCACTCCGGTCGAATGAGTTGTTTCTTCAGGACATGAACGCGCACACCCTTATTCATGGTAGAATCCTTTTCGTATACATAGCCGTTCCGCTCCCAAAACCGACGAGCGCGCAGATTGTTCGGAAGGACACCTAATCGAAACACCGTCTCATAGGGGCGCATATACTCTTCTTCCACTTGTTCATATAACGTTTGCGCCAAGCCCGTCCCGTGAAGGGTTTCCTCGACGACGAATAATCCGAGCCAAAGCGAACCGTCCACGGGATGTCGTTTTAACAGGTCCGCGATGGCGACAATCCGTCCATCTTCACGAATAATCAGACTGACGGTGCCATCCTCTTCAAAATCCGCCACATTCTCGTCGCAAAACTCTTCAAAGGACTGTCCATTCAAGCGAGCGAAGGTACGTTGCTTTACCAAAAAGTCTTCCAAATCCGCGCGATCTTCTTTCGAATACGGTCTGATCATCGGCGCAACTTCACCATCTCATCTCGCGCTTCTGCATAGCGATCAATCAAGCCTTCTCCTTTTCGATGCAAGAGACCCATATATAACGTATCGACAATCGTCAGTTGCGTCATCCGTGAGGCAATGCTCGCAATTCGGAAATCGCTCTCGACGTTCGGCGTACAAAGGCGTACGTCCGCTTCCCGATAAAGTGGCGACTTGTCCAAGTTCGTGATGGCGATGACGGGCACACGCTTCTTCTTGGCGAAACGAACCAGTTCGAGCACATCTTTCGTCCGACCCGACGTGCTGATGGCGACAAATACATCTGATTTTCCTAAATGCGGAATCAATGACAACATGTAATGAAAATCTGGCGATGTCGTAGCCGCATACCCGAGCTTCGTGAATTTATAGTGCGCATCCATCGCTGCAGTCGACGATCCACCGACCCCATAAAAGATGACACGATTCGCGCGCGCGAATAAGTCCACCGCATGTTCGAGCTCGCGTTTGTCCATCGCTTCGGCACACGCCTCGATGGCCGCTTTATTCACATGGATGACTTTTTGAAACGAATCGTACGGCGTATCCTTTTGCTGGAGAACGTTGAAGTCCGTCAATGTCGTTTCGGTGACGGCCAAGTCTTTCACGAGCGCAAGTTTAAATGCTTTAAAGCTATCAATCCCGACCACGCGGGCAAAACGGACGATACTTGCCTCGGACACATCCGTCTTTTGGGCAAGTTCTTTCGTCGTCATATTTGGAATGAGCGTTGAATGGGACAAGATATAGTCCGCGATTTTCTTTTCAACCGCCGTCATATCGTCTTTTGCTAAATCGATTTTCGTAAGTAAGGATTCCATCGGGTCATCCCCTTCCTGCAACTGTTGTTCTTTTATGATAGCGGATTCTATCCTCATATTCCAATCGGCTAAAAAGGTCGAGCGTGCGCCCGACCTATAAGTTGTTCGTATTGAACGTGTCCCCACCTTGAATCGATCCGTTCTCAAAGCCTTTCTCGAACCAGCGCATCCGCTGTTCCGACGTTCCGTGCGTGAACGAGTCCGGCGTCACGTATCCACGCGCCTGTCGTTGTAGTGTATCGTCACCAATTTGATGGGCCGCATTCATCGCTTCTTCGACGTCCCCTGCTTCGAGATAGCCGAGCCCTTGCGCGTGATGCGCCCATACGCCTGCGTAGTAGTCCGCCTGTAACTCGAAACGGACGAGATAGCGATTGAATTCAGTCTCGCTCATCTCATTCCGAAGCGGCATAATCTCTTCTGTCGTTCCGAGAAGCGTCTGGACATGGTGCCCGACCTCATGGGCGACGACGTATGCCATCGCAAAATCACCCGGCGCATTGAAGCGTTGACTCAGCTCATCATAGAAACTTAAATCAATGTACAGCTTTTGGTCACCCGGACAGTAGAAGGGGCCGACCGCCGAGCCGGCGATGCCACAAGCGGATTCAACTTGTCCCGAGAACAGGACGAGCGTCGGTTCTTGGTACGTCATGCCGTTTTCTGCAAAAATATCCGTCCATACTTCCTCCGTGTCTTTCAAGACGACCGCCACAAAGTCCGCCATCTCCTCTTCTCGCTCCGTACCGGTGTATGTTCCTTCGGTTTGCGGCTCGCCTAGTCCGATATTGTTGACGAGGTCGGTCGGGCTTCCCCCATTCAATAATGTAAAGACGATGACGAGAATCAATCCGAGACCACCCCCG
>NZ_JAPEHX010000024.1:0-39890 GCF_028823655.1 Exiguobacterium sp. B2(2022)
AAAAACCCTGAATGAGCACTTTTTATCAAGTGTCTATCATTCAGGGTTCAGTTCACGTATGGAGTAGGGCGATCTTTGAAACATCATGATCGATGACGACCGCGTAGACGTGTTGGATGATTCGCTTAGCCAATGTGGATTTTCCTGATCCAGGTGTTCCAGACATTTGAAGAAAAAACAATCGAATTCCCTCCGCTTCATGTTATAAAGAATCGACAAATTGTTTGACGGCTTGTGACGATTTCAAATGAACCAAATTCGGTTGCTTTGGATGTTGTTGAATTTGTCGTAACAGTTGTGGCCGTTGAACGTCAGGAAAATTCCAAACCCATTTGAGGAATGCGAAGTCGAGCTTTTCCTCACAGGATGCGCCCATATCTGGTCGCGTCGTACCACGATATCGGACGACTCGTTTGAGGACGCGATATACACAAACGAGTCGCGGGAGGTCAATCAAAATGACGGTATCTGCTGCCTGTAAACGTAAATCAAGCGTGTTCCCGAAGTTTCCATCGATGATCCATTGATCTTTCTTCACGAGTTGTTGTTGAATATCGATTCGTTCCTCTCTCGGCGCCATCACCCATCCCGGTCTCCACATGAGAGCATCCAAATGATAGACATCGAGGTGTAATCGTTCACCGAGTTGACGGGCAAGTGTTGACTTTCCTGCACCGCCTGAACCGATGATGAGGATTCGTTTCATGCTTGTATTGCGATTAATCGGTAAGTTGCTCATCTATTATTGTTCATCCTCCAATACAATCCATTTCTTCAATTGCTCATCCTCTTCATAAATGACCCGGACATCCATCTGTCCGATGACGAGTCGTTGTTCCGAACTGAACATGACGATCGGATAGTTCGTTGACACGGGTTTGTCCGTCTCGAAAATAGGGCTATGCGCCTGCATCGCGTAATAGCCGTCCGATCGCGTGTTGGCTGCGCCTGCATCAATCTGTGTCACATGGTCAAATCCTCTCAGTCTGAGCACATAACTATAAGACGTCCTCGCTCCTTGCTCGAGACGCCATTCTTCGATGATGGCTGATTTGTCGTCCATTGATCGTTCTTCTAGCACTTTCTGTGCCGTATACTCTTTTTCGTAAGGAATCATCTCCTGGATGCTGACGACTGTCATCGTCGCGAGCTTGAGCGATTCCTCGGAAGGTGGGGTAATCAGTATACCAATAAAGATGAGGATAGGAATCAATAAATAAACCATGACACGACTACGCATTTTCATCACCTTACCTTTTCAGACTGTAAACTATTTCTGCATAAGAGAATCAGTTCCCTTCAAAAGAACGCTGGAATCTCAAAAACCGATTCATTTCTTCAAGTTTTTGAATGAGCAGGTATGATATAGAGAGGAGGGATGTACATGAAAATCGGGGTCATAGGTGGAGGTGTCGCGGGTTTAACGGCAGCTGCGCTAACTCAGCAAAAAGGGCATGACGTAATCGTCTTTGAAGCATCGCGTGAATGGGGCGGATGTGCCGGCAAGTTTCAACGGGGTGACTACTTGTTCCCGGCAGGCGCGACGCTCGGAATGGGATTTGAAAAAGGTGGAGTCCATCAGCGTGTCCTTGAGAAATTGGACGAATCGGTCGAGGTCACTTTATTGGATGAGGTGATGGACATTCATCTGCCTGGCGTCACCCTCACTTACTATCGCGACCGAGAACGTCTGCTTGGTGAGCTCAGTCATGCGTTCCCAGAGAACCACGAGGCAATCCATGCATTTTATCGTGAAGTGTGGGGTGACTTTGAGAAGATTCGTCCGTTGTTTCAGCAGTTACCTGCACTTCCGTTTCGCACGACATCGGATATGGTATACGCAATGAAGGGGTTCCGACCGAACCAACTTACCACGCTCCTGAAACTCCAGCGGCCACTCGGTGACACGTTGGCTCGTCATGGATTAAACGGTACAATCTTCGAGCGATTTATCGATGGAGTCCTGCTCGATAGTTTGCAGACCGGTGCGAAAGAAGCGAGTTATTTACTCGGTGCAGTGGCGCTGTCGGTCTATCACGAAGGAGCGTACTATGTTGAAGGTGGGCTGTATCAATTGGCTCATGCGTTAGAGCGCGCCGTCCGAACGTTTGGTGGCGAGACGAAATTAGGGAGAGACGTCCAGTCCATCGAACGAGTGACGGATGGATGGCTCATCACCGATCGAAGAGGACGACTTGAACTGGTCGATGTGATTGTTTCCGCCATCCCGATTGAGCGGACGAGCGAACTTCTTAAAGGACAGGAACAACGACGCTTCAAACGACAATATCGAAGACAGTTGAAGCAGTCGCAATGGGGCACGTTCAGTCTCTACCTCGTCTTGCCTGAGGATGTCTGTCAACAGCAACCACTATTTCAACAAATCTATCACGAGCGATTACCGAGTGGGCATGCGTTCATATCCATGTCGGCGCCGGATGACGTGTTGCGCACAGAAAAACCGGAACGGACCATTACGGTATCCACACATATCGATTTATCAGAATGGCAACATTGGAAAGACCGGGCGGCATATGAGAAACTAGAACAAGATTGGACCAATCGTCTCGTCGACGTCGTCGCGACTGCATTTCCCGATTGGGACCGTGAGTCGTCACTTCTCCTTCCTGGTGGACCAGGGGCATGGGTGAAGTATACGAAGCGTCCACATGGTGCAGTTGGGGGATATGCCCAGACACCAAGCCAGGCGTTGTTCCGTGCCGCAAGTTATCGCACTGACTTGCCGAACTTTTATGTATGCGGGGATACCGTATTTCCAGGGGCGGGGACGATTGGCGCAATGACGAGTGGGTTACATGTCGCCCGAGCACTCGGGGTGAGCGGGGACGATTGGCGCAATGACGAGTGGGTTACATGTCGCCCGAGCACTCGGGGTGACGATTGATTAGGGGGATATTGATGAAGAAAAAAGCATTTGATGAACTGACAACATTAGAATTGTATCGCTTACTGGCGCTACGGACTGAGATTTTCGTCGTCGAACAGAACTGTCCGTATCAAGAAATCGATGGAAAAGATGAACAAGCCATCCATTATTGGATAGAAGAAGATGGAGAGATCGTCTCTGCTCTTCGCGTGCTGACGGAAGCATCTCCGGTCGCCATCGGACGTGTCGTCACGAAAGCCGCTCATCGAGGAAAAGGCTATTCTCGTCAGCTGATGAAAGAGGCAATCCAGGACTTCGGACATGAGACGCTATATCTTCAAGCTCAGACGTATGTGGAACCTTTTTATGCCTCGTTTGGTTTCAAACGGACGAGTGATGTGTATCAAGAAGATAGTATTCCACACGTCGATATGTTACGAGAATCAACGAATCCCGCTAGTACCGTTTCCGAATCGTTCATGTTAGAATGAGAAAGAACATTCACGTGCCTTTGAGCACGATTACATCATAGACATAAAGGGGTTTACAATGGTGACCGATCAACAAGTAATTGCAAAAGCAAGAGAATTGGCAGACGTATTAGCACAAACACCAGAAGTGGCGCGTTTCAAAGAAGCGGAAGCGAAAGTGAACGGAAGTGACCGCGTACAGACGTTGATTAAACGAATCAAATTCTTACAAAAAGAAGCCGTCAACTGTAAGCACTACGGCAAGACGGAAGCACTTGCGAAAGTCGAGCAGAAGATTGATAAAGCGATGGAAGAACTTGACTCGATTCCAGTCGTTCAAGCGTTCCAGGAAACACAAGTCGAAGTGAACGATTTGCTTCAATACGTGACGGTCACGCTCGCGAACTCTGTGACGGATCGCATCATCGAATCGACGGACGGAGACGTCCTTGCAGGGAAGACAGGGAGCGGCATGGCGGCTGAACAAGCACGCGGCGGCTGCGGATACTAAAACGACACAGCTGGCCGATGGTCAGCTGTTGTACTTTCTAGAGGTGAATTAACATGCAAGAAGTCCATCAGACACCAATGATGAAACAATATTTCTCCATCAAGGCAGACTATCCGGACGCCTTTTTTTTGAAGATGCGCAAATTGTCGCCAAGGAATTAGA
Source organism: Exiguobacterium sp. B2(2022) (assembly GCF_028823655.1). NCBI lineage: Bacteria > Bacillati > Bacillota > Bacilli > Caryophanales > Exiguobacterium > Exiguobacterium sp. B2(2022). Next base: position 4,031 of record NZ_JAPEHX010000024.1, read on the forward strand.
GCTCACGCTCACTTCTAAAAATGGGAAGCAGGCTGAGCATCCAATTCCGATGTGTGGTGTCCCACACCATTCGGCGGCAATCTACATCGAACAACTGATTGAAAAAGGATTCAACGTCGCCATCTGTGAACAGACGGAGGATCCGAAGGCAACGAAAGGGCTCGTGAAACGGGAAGTCATCCAAGTGATCACGCCAGGTACATATATGGCGTCACTTAGCGAAAAAGAGAACCGATATCTCGTCGCCATCTCAGACGTCGCAGGCAGATTCGGAATTGCTAGAGGTGACGTCACAACGGGGGAATCGTGGTTGACGACACTCTCGTCAGAAGAAGCCGTCTTACGGGAAATCGAAGGATTGCTCCCGAACGAGGTCATTGTTGAGGATGAACGACTCGCTGACTTGTTAAAACAAACCGGCATTCCTCTCTCGATTCAAGTGGACAAGCGGGAGAGTCCACTCGCACAAGGTGCGAAAGATGAGGCGCAGCGCTCGGCATTTGAGTTGTTGTTCGCTTATCTCACGAAAACACAGAAGCGTTCGCTCGATCACTTGCAACCGGCTGTCGCCTATGAGGTCGAACAGCATATGCAGCTCGACGCCAATACGGCCCGAAACCTTGAATTGTTCCGTTCCGCTCGTTCGGGAGAACGGAAAGGGTCACTTCTCTCACTCCTTGATGAGACGACGACAGCGATGGGCGGTCGTTTGTTGAAACGCTGGCTTGAACAGCCGCTCTATACAGAACAAGGCATCAAAGAGCGACAGGACGCCGTCGAAAACTTAGTGGACGACTTCATGTTGCGCGATCAACTACAGGAAGAGTTGAAGCGAGTCTATGACATCGAACGCCTTGTCGCTAAAGTTGGGTATGGGACAGCGAATGCGCGAGATCTCGTCCAACTTCGCGACACGCTCGAGCGGATGCCTTCTGTCCGCTCACTCTTACAAACAGTGAAAGCGGATCGCTTGCAGCAAATCGAACAAAATCTCGACTCGTTCGAGACGTTGAGTGAACAGCTACGGGCTGCCCTCGTCGATTCACCCCCGATCTCGACGAAAGAAGGTGGGATGATTCGTCACGGATATTCGGAAGAGCTCGACGAATTGTTAGAAGCGAAAGCGAACGGGAAATCGTGGATTGCCAACCTCGAACAACAAGAACGTATCGCGACCGGCATCAAGTCGTTGAAGGTCGGGTATAACCGCGTATTCGGTTACTACTTAGAAGTGACGAAAGCGAATGCGAAGTTGCTCGAAGAAGGGCGTTATGAACGGAAGCAGACATTGACGAATGCGGAACGTTACATTACACCAGAGTTAAAAGAGAAGGAAGCGCTCATCTTAGGAGCGGAAGAGAAGAGCTGTACGCTCGAATATGATTTGTTTGTCGCACTTCGCGAAGAAGTGAAGACGTATACGAAGGCACTTCAGCAATTGGCCCGTTCACTCAGTGAGTTGGATGTTCTCCTCGCCCTTGCCGTCGTAGCCGAGAAACGGGAGTATGTGCGTCCAATTACAGGGAAGCATGTACAAATTGAACGCGGGCGTCACCCTGTCATTGAAACGGTCTTGCCGCGAGGTGAATATGTCGCCAATGACTTGACGCTTGACGACACACGTCAAATGTTACTCATCACCGGACCGAACATGTCCGGTAAATCGACGTACATGCGTCAATTTGCCTTGATTGCGATCCTTCATCAAATCGGTTCATTCGTCCCGGCAGAAGCGGCGGAACTCCCGCTCTTTGACCGCATCTTTACACGGATCGGTGCGGCGGACGATTTGGTGAGCGGACAGTCGACGTTCATGGTCGAGATGACCGAGACGCGACAAGCCGTTACAGAGGCGACGAGCAATAGTCTGATTCTATTGGATGAGATTGGTCGCGGGACGTCGACGTATGATGGGATGGCCCTTGCGCAGGCAATTGTTGAGTATATTGCTTCGTCAATCGGGGCGAAGACACTCTTTTCGACGCACTATCATGAACTGACGGTGCTCGAGGACTCGATTCCATCACTTGAAAATGTTCATGTCCGGGCGATTGAGCGGGATGGACGAGTCGTGTTTCTCCATGAAGTGCATCCGGGACGTGCCGATAAATCGTATGGGATTCACGTGGCAGAATTGGCTGAACTTCCGGATTCATTGATTGACCGGGCCCGGACGATTCTGTCAGAACTCGAATCAGAAGCAACGAAACCAGCTTTGAACGAGCAATCTGCTCCACCTCAAGTGGAAGAAGTCAGCCAGTTGTCATTGTTTGAGTCGAATGACGCTGTTCGAGAACAGCTGCTCAAACTCGATCTATTGGCAATGAATCCAATCGAAGCGATGCAGGCGCTCTACGAACTGCAACAGACCGCAAAGAAAGGGTGAGTCGATGGGAATCATTCGAGAGTTACCGGAACAACTCGCGAACCGAATCGCAGCCGGGGAGGTCGTCGAACGACCGGCTTCCGTCGTCAAAGAATTAGTCGAGAATGCCATTGATGCGGGAGCGACGAAAGTGGACGTCGACTTACAAGAGGCGGGCATTCGTTTCATCAAAGTGCGTGACAACGGACACGGGTTCCATGAGGAAGACGCAGCCCGAGCCTTCTTACGACATGCGACGAGTAAGATTCGAGACGAGCACGACTTGTTTCGCATTCGGACGCTCGGTTTCCGTGGGGAAGCACTCGCCTCGATTGCGTCGGTCAGTCACGTCTCGTTGAAGTCTAAACGAGCAGATGAAGACGGTTTTGAGATGACGCTTGAAGGCGGTGTTGTCAAGGAGACGAATCCGGCGGCGACGAACGTCGGGACCGAAATTGCGGTCAGTCAGCTCTTCTTCAACACACCGGCACGGCTGAAATATTTAAAGACATCGGCGACAGAACTCGCGAGCATTACCGACACGTTGAACCGTTTGGCATTGTCCCATCCAGAGATTCGCTTCACCGTCTTTCATGAAGAGAAAGAACTGCTGCGCACGAACGGGAACGGAGATTTGAAACAAGTCATGCTTGCCATCTATGGTCGCCAAGTCGCCGCGCAAATCGTCACGGCATCGAGTAAGACGAACGACTATACGCTGAGCGCGCATCTCGTGCGCCCGGAAGTGACTCGTTCGAACAAACAATATGTGACCCTCATCTTAAACGGTCGAAGCATCAAGAATTTTGCGCTGACCCAAAGCGTGCTCGAAGGCTATCATACGCTTTTACCGATTGGTCGCTATCCGATTGCCGTGCTCGAAGTGAAGATGGACCCGATGTTGATTGACGTGAACGTCCATCCGACAAAACGTGAAGTGCGCTTGTCGAAAGAAAAAGAATTGTGCCAGCTCATTCGAGAGACCGTTCAATTGACGCTCCGTGAGCAACGTCTCATTCCGTCTGTGAAACAAGAGCCAAAACCAAAACGAGAAACACCATCCGAACAGTCGAAACTCGATTTCTCGATGGAACCGCAACCTAAACAAGTAGACACGGTCGAGTGGAATTATCCGATTCCTCGCGAGCGAAAAGAGTCGCTCACGTCTCCTTCCCAGTGGAACCCGGCGCCGCTCGTTCATGAACCAGAGCCAGAGATGCTCCAGGCAGAACAGGTCGAGGAACCCGTTCTTCAGTCCGAACGTCTTCCAGCATTAGACGTCATCGGACAATTGCATTCGAGTTATATCATCTGTGGAGCGGAAGACGGTATGTACGTGATGGACCAACATGCTGCCCAGGAACGCATCAAGTATGAGTTGTTTTATGAGCAGTTAGGACGTCCGGAAAAAGAGTATCAACTCCTGTTGATTCCGTTGACGTTAGAGTTCACACAGGAAGAGACGCTCGCCATCGAAGAAGTGCTCCCGCTTCTTGCGGAAGCTGGTATTACGTTAGAGCCGTTTGGGGGAAACACGTTCCTCGTGCGCGAGATTCCGACATGGTATCCGCAACATGACTTAGAGGGTACGATTCGTGATCTAGTGGAGATGGCCATTCAACAACGCTCGATTGACATCGCGAAATATCGTGAGGAGGCATAAACGCTCGATTAAAGCGAATCATCCACTCAATATGGACATGATGCGACAATTGATTGAAGATCTTAGTCGAACGACTTCACCTTTCACTTGTCCGCACGGTCGTCCGATTCTCGTGAAGTGGAGCACGTACGAACTCGAGAAGTTGTTCAAACGCGTCATGTAATCGTCTTGTTACTTTGTTTTAATACGATGTAACGTTTATTCAGCAGTCCTCATGGGAAAACTATACACATGTCACTCAACGCATCGAGGTTGAGAGGTGGCTTTTTCACTGCCTCACCCTCAAGATGTCGACATGAAATGTATATCCATGTAGGAGGAAAAGAAAATGACGAACAAACTTCAAGTATCAAAACGAGAATTACGCCCACGGTCACTACGCACGAAGTTGCGTAACGAAGGAAAAGCGTTAGGAGTTGTCTATGGTTACAAAGTAGACAGCACGCCAATCGTGTTTGACGAGATGGACCTTCGTAAAATTCTTCGAGACCACGGTGACAACGCCTTGATTGAACTCCATTTCGATGGAAACAAGATCAACACGCTCGTGCACGGATCAGAAACAGATCCGTTCACAAACTTCTATCAGCACGTCGAATTTATGGCTGTGAAGATGGATGAAGAGACAGAAGTCGAAGCGGATATTGCCCTCGTCGGCGACGCGAAAGGCGTCAAAGAAGGCGGATATCTCGCTCAGTCGCTCTATAAAGTGACGGTTTCTGCGACACCTGCCAACATCCCAGAACGCATCGAACTCGACGTGTCAGACCTCGAAATCGGTGACTCGGTGACGGTAGCGGATCTTCCAGAAGACAAATCGTATACGATTGTCTCTGAACCAGATATGCACATCGCCTCTGTGAATGAGCCGGTTGCTGAGGAAGAGGAAGAAACTGAATCAGAGGAAGGTTCGACTGAAGAAGAAGCTTCTGAAGGATCTTCTGAAGAAACAGAAGAATCGACTGAGGATAAAGAATAAGAGTTGCGTTCGTGGTTGTAATAATGACACGATACAATGGAGAGGAGCATTGTCCCAAAGAAGGGGCGATGCTCCTTTGTTTATTTGTCGAATTAAATCTAAACTTTATACTTTTAAATCAAAAGGATGAATCATACTTACTTGAACCAAAATATTACAAATTGGCATTTATTCAATGTGATTCTAGGTATAAATGAGGTAAAATATATAAAAGTTTATTTCGTAAGGGGATGTACGATGAAATTTTATAAATTTGATAATGAAACTGGTAAGAAGATCACAGTATTTAATTCGAACTTTGTGATGTCACGAATCATACAAACTGAAAAAGGTTCTAATATTGGTTGTATGCATTTAGATCCGGGTGGTGTCATCGGTTATCATCAAGCAGTTGCACCCCAACTTCTTCTCATTATGGTGGGTGAGGGTTACGTTAGAGGTGAAAAACATGAATATTATAAAGTGCGAGCTGGAGATGCTGTTTTTTGGACGAAAGACGAGTGGCATGAAACGAAAACAGATGGCGGATTAACAGCTATCGTAATTGAAAGTGAGGAATTAGATCCATCAATCTATATGACTGAAATTAAATTAATTAAATTCTAATGAAGCCCTATACAGTAAAGTAAGAGTGGGGGATTGAGACCAAATATGTCGCATTTATATATCGATTTAAGTAACATTACTTCTTCTTCGGAACTACATCAGTTATTAAAAGAAAGTCTTCATCTTCCTGATCATTACGGCGAAAATCGGGATGCCTTTTGGGATGTCATTACTGATGTGGATTATATAACTTTTCCTGATCAAATCACTTTCATAGGATATTCTTTGCTTGAAACGAAATTAAGTGAGGATGCAAAGTGTTTAAAAATGTGTTTAGAAGAGTATAACGAAGAACATTATGTTTCACATTGTCATTTTGTTTTCTTGTAATCTAATTTGCTTACTAATATATAAAGCAAGTCTATAAGAGAGTAACCATTTTACAATCACTAATTTTTCAATATAACTTTTAGAGTCCCCCGACCATCATAAGAATTAATAGAAAAAACAGCTGATTTAAATTACAAGGTCTTTAAACTGAAAAATCAAAGGTGATCGCTATGCAAGAGCTTACAATTATTGAAAGGAAACGTCTATTAGAGCATCTTGAAGATAACTTAGATAATTATTTCATTATAGGTGAAATTAAAAAGGTATATGAGATCACTAGTTATGATGATTTAACTATTAACGATAACCAAAAAGCTTTAATTGATTTTTTGGTTTACCAAAATGTATATCCAATAGTCATAACATTTATATTATCTAAAAATATAAGTCAGGATAATGAGATGGTTGAAAAAATGGATTCAAGGAAAATTAAATATTCTATGAACTATTGCTCTGAGGATGAGAATTCTATTTATTACTGCAATGCAAAAATAGAAAACGAAAAAGATTTAAGGTTTTTGATTAACGAAACGTACTGGATGTCTGCTCAAAATGGGTTTTATAACATTATCTTTAAAGATAAATTGAATTTCACTTTAAAAAAATATGGTAAGTGGCTGTTCTCTAGAACTCAATTTGTACCTTTAATTGATATGAGTATACCAACTTCTTTTATTAAAATAGATGGAGATGGACTTGGGTTTATTTTGTTTTCTAATGAAAAAAAATATGAATCTATTGAAGAATTAACAAAGAATTTACCTCAAAAATTTTACATAGATTATTTAAACGAAAAATGAATTATGAGGGCCTCAGTTTGAGCATGTTTTAACGCATAGTCGAGTTACATAGATGCTAAGAAAAAATGATATATATGATGAGCTTTGGGGGTTTACTCATGATGACTCTTTGTTAGAAGTATGTAAACTCATAATAGCGGGTTTATCAATGTGAGAAATGCAGTCTGTAGAGTTGGAATAAGAGTAAATTTAGCAAGATCATATAGCTTTGTATCATGATCTTTATTTATACGATCAAAATTATTAAAACCATTTAAAACTTGTGAAGCCACGTAGTTAAGCAGCACATATTCCATACAGAAGGTGAAAAAATGAAAGCTCAGGAAATATTAAGAGAAATCGAAAAAATACACTACTGGGATGCGCGCGTTTTAGGATTCGATTGCCGTTATTTTGGAGATGAAATTTTAATAAAGATTGAAGATGAGGAAGAGAGTTATCGTCACTACGAGATTGAATTTTTAGGTTGTATTAAAGTAGAGGTTTCTGCCGCTCTAGATGATCGAACAATGCCAATCAAAGAATTGACGAGGGGACAACGTCCATATTTCATGCAGGATATTAACATTGATAGTTACGAATTAGAGGGGCAGGAGATATTTATATGCCATCTCTTATTGCCTCCTGTTACGGCAGAGATTCATTTCACAAAAATTAGAATCGGAAAGGAATATCACTGATAAATTTTACAATGTCTGAATCGCAATAGTCGACCAAGAGACAGTTAATAAATATTTATTGAACTATCACGAAATGCAGTGATTACAGAAGAACATTATAATGCAATTCATAAAATTGAGTGAGGTGTATAATATGTCATACAAATCGATACAATCGCTATTACCTGTTAAAGAAAAGGCAATCCTGTTGGATCAGGTCGAAGGGTTGAATAGATATCTTTGTATTCTACCGAACGACGAGTTAGAAAGTCAGTTTGGAGACATAGAAGAGTTTAAAAACCAAAGCTTTGCAGTTGTAGGTTATGAAGATGTGCTAGGAGATTTTGTAGGAGTGGACTCAAAGAGTGGACAACTTTTGATTGTTAATCATGAAACGCTTCATATAAAGGAAAGATTAAAATTAACATTTGATGAACTCATGAAAAAGGATTAATCCCTTATTTGAACGATTGGTTTCATAAACTTTGTCTTATTAATCTCCCGAAAATCGGGAGAATTTTTCTTTGTCACAAATCCGCCATATGTAAACGATTACGATGTGAACACTCTGTCAATTCCTCCTAGAGGTGATTGCCAACAGAGACTGTACAGTTTATATTGTTAATGATTTCACATATTAGAACTGATACTTTCCTATTTAATTATTCAGAAAGAAGGGTTTGTGACATGGCATCAATGGAAATCCATGCACTCGAATCATTACGGAAAAAAGCACAGGCTTCCTCGCAAATGATTCATTATCGTCCAATGGAATACTTTTTACGGGCAATGTTAGCCGGGATCTTTATCGGCTTTGCTTCAATCTTCACGCTGAAAGTCGTCAACGGTATGTATTTAGCGGACTCTCCGTTCACGACACTCATCGGGGGCTTCTCGTTCGGGATCGCGCTCGTCATGATCATCTATGGGGGAGCCGAGTTGTTCACGGGGAATACGATGTATTTCACAACGTCGACACTTCGCGGTTACACGACGCTCAGCGACACGATGCTCGTTTGGTTACTCTGTTTCGTCGGGAACGCACTTGGGGGAATCTTATTCGCGTTACTACTTGCACCGACTGGTGTCATTCAAGAACTTGGGATGAACAACTGGCTGTTCTCAGTCGTCGAGGGGAAAATGCATCACACGACGGTCGAAATTTTCTTCCGCGCCATCTTCTGTAACTGGATGGTCTGTCTCGCCATTTTCTTACCGAAACAAATGAAAAATGAATTCGCTCAAATTTTCTCGATGATTTTCCTTGTTGCCGTCTTCTTCGCTTCAGGATTCGACCATGTTATCGCCAACTTCGTCTTGTTCGCCTTGACGCTCGTCGTTCCACACCCTGAGACAATCAGCATGGCAGGTGCGATCCACAACTTGATTCCTGCGACGTTCGGTAACATTATCGGCGGCGCCCTCTTCATGGGAGCCATCTATACATGGCTCAACTCAAAAGGTCTCCGTGAGGCACAAGAATTAGAGGAAGAAGTCGAATTAAAAGTCGTCAAAGCTGCTAAATAAATGACGTTTGTCACAAATAACGTTGGGCCTTGTCTTACCGAAGACGAGGCTCTTTTTTGTCGTATGCTCACACGTAAACTGTCACAATATCGACTCGTGACCATCAAGAAAAATACGTGTCATAATCTATATATAGGATTTAAAAAACATTTATGAATGTTTTTAGTCCATATATAGTGAGGTGATGGGTTTTGAAATTACTGCAGTTGTATGAGGATGTCTGCGTCTTACCAGACCAAGACTTGGTACAAGAAAATGCGAATGTGGACGGAAAGTCCCCACTTGGAAAACTAGCACGACTCTCGTCAGAAGTGTCGAAAGAATTGTCGCAGACATATTTGATGTCGGAACGGTCAAAACAAGCCGTCACTGATAACTTTTTATATGTGCACGACGCCGACTATTACATCACAGGCTCGACGACATGTTGTCAAATTCCACTCGGTCAAATGTTGAATGACGGTTTCCATACCGGGCATGGGACGATTCGGTCGCCAAAGGACATTCGCTCCGCCATGGCGCTCGCGTCCATCATCCTTCAAGCGAATCAAAATATGCAGCATGGGGGTCAAGCGTTCCCGATGTTTGACGTCGATTTGGCACCGTACGTCGAGAAGACCTATGAGCGTCAATTGAGCAAACTCCAATCACTCCCTGTTGACTGGGACAAGACACAATTGGAACAACTCGCAGAAGAAGAGACGATTTCGGCGACATATCAGGCGTGTGAGGCGTTCATTCATAATGCGAACTCAATGCATTCACGAGGTGGCGGTCAAGTCCCGTTCGTCTCGATCAATTACGGGACAGATACTTCAAAGTGGGGACGCATTCTCATTCGTGAGCTACTTCGTGCCACGGAACGAGGATTAGGGAATGGGGAGACCCCGATTTTTCCCATTCAAATCTTTAAAGTAAAAGAAGGCATCAACTTCAACGAGGACGACCCGAACGTTGATCTTTTTCGTGAAGCGTGTCGCGTCACAGGCAAACGACTATTCCCGAACTTCTCCTTCATCGATGCCCCGTTTAATGCCGCTTACTATGATGGGACACATGAATCTGAAGTAGCGTATATGGGTTGTCGCACTCGGGTTATGGGAAACCGACACGGAGAGGAGACGTCGGTTGGACGTGGCAATTTATCCTTCTCCACACTCAACTTGGTGAAGATGGCACTGATCTCGGAGTCACTCTCTGACTTTTACCGTATTCTTAACCGATATATCGATGTCGGCATCGAACAGTTGGTCGAGCGCTTCGAGTATCAATGTACGCGTCGCGCTGAAGAATTTCGTTTCCTTTACACACAAGGGGTCTGGCGTGGAAGTGAGCAGTTACATATACATGATGAGGTCCGAAATGTGCTGAAACAAGGAACGCTCTCCCTCGGATTCATCGGACTCGCTGAAACGTTGAAGGTGTTGACGGGAAGTACGCATGCCGAGTCGCGTGAGGCGGAACGACTCGGTCTCGATATCGTCACGCACTTAGCTGATCGCATGCGTGCGGCAGGCGAAACGTACGACTTGAATTTTTCGTTGCTTGCGACACCGGCAGAAGGACTGTCAGGTAAATTTGTGACGCGAGACCAGGAAGCGTTCGGCATGATCGACGGGGTGACGAATCGTGCGTTTTACACAAATTCTTTCCACGTACCGGTATATCAAACCGTGTCCATCCGTGAAAAAATCCGGATCGAAGCACCATATCACACGTTGTGTGACGCGGGACACATCTCCTATGTCGAGGTCGATGGCTCCCTTGCCCATAACGCGGAAGCGGTAGAATCGATTGTTCGCTTGATGCGCCAGCATGATATCGGCTACGGTTCCATCAATCATCCCGTCGACCGCTGCGGGAATTGCGGGCTTGAAGGCTTGATTGACGCGGCTTGTCCGACTTGTGGAGAAGATGAGAAAATCGAACGGATCCGTCGTATCACTGGCTATTTGGTCGGGACGATGGACCGTTGGAATACGGCGAAGCGAGAAGAAGAACGGGCGAGGGTGAAACACGATGCGCATTCTATCCGTCGTTGAAGAATCCGTCGTCGATGGACCGGGGATTCGAACGGTCATCTTTACTGCGGGCTGTCCTCACCACTGTAAAGGGTGTCACAATCCTTCCTCGTGGAATCCAGCTGGCGGTGAGGAATTCGAAGTGGATGAGATCGTCCGTCGCATCGAGCTCAGTGGTTGGGACGGCGTGACCATCTCAGGTGGCGAACCATTTCTTCAATCTGCAGAGTTAGCAAAACTCGTCAAGGCATGTAAGTCGCTCGGTAAAAATGTATGGGTGTATACGGGCTATACGATGGAACAGTTGGTAGCGATGCAGGACGAAGCCGTTCAAACCGTTTTAGACTACGCCGATGTGCTCGTTGATGGTCGCTTTGAGCAGTCGCTACGAGACATGGGACTCCGCTTTCGGGGATCGCGTAATCAACGAATCATCTTTTTGAATAAAGTGTAATCGAGGCAGAGATGTCTCGATTTTTTGTATAATGATGAAAAAGGGGGATTTTTGATGAAATGGTGTAGTTTTGACATGCAAGAAGAGCAACGAGTAGGGATCATCGAGGGCGATTTCGTCTACGATGTCAGCAATCAAGTACATACGACTAACTTATTAGAAGTGATTGCGCGTGAGTTCGAACCGGATATCGATTTGGACGTGGCGCCGTCATACCGAGTGACGGACGTGAAACTGCTCGCCCCGTACCGTCCATTGAAAAATGTGATTTGTATCGGCAAGAACTACGAAGAACACGTGAAAGAGATGGATACAGCGGGAGCGGGGAAACTCGTCATCTTCACGAAAGCACCAACTTCAGTCGTCGGACCGGAAGCGGTCATCGAGCGCCATCCGGAATTGACGGACAAACTCGACTACGAAGGCGAACTTGCCGTCATCATTGGAAAGTCGGGACGAGACATTGAATCGGTCGAAGAACACATTTTCGGATACACGATTCTAAACGATGTGACGGCACGGGATGTGCAAAAAGAACATGTCCAATTCTTTCGTGGTAAGTCGTTCGATACGTTCTGTCCGATGGGACCGTTCATCGTGACGCCGGACGAGCTTCAGTTCCCTCTCCGAATCCAAACGAATGTCAACGGGGAGACGCGCCAAGACGGAACGACGGCCGATATGATTCGCCCGATTGACGAGCTCATCCGTACGTTATCGAAAGGCATGACGCTTGAAGCGGGTGACATCATCGCGACAGGAACGCCAGCCGGAGTCGGGCACGGGATGACACCACCGACCTATCTTCAAACGGGAGACACCGTCGAAGTGACGATTGAAGGTCTGGGCACGCTAAGAAATGTGATTGTCTGAATGAAATGACGCAAAATGTGAAGAATCTTGTAATTCATTTATCATTTTATAAATGAGTGTTCCTCTTCGTTATAGTAAGGGTAGAAGATAACACAGAGGAGATGAATCATTATGGATCGTCACGATCAATCAAATGAACACGATCAATTACATGAATCAGAACAGCAAGAAGATTGGTTAGATACAGAACTCGGTTCATCTAACCGAGAAGAAACAAAAGTACGAACACAGTCAAAACCTTCATTCGTCAGCCGCATGTTCCCAGGACTTGTCGGTGGGGTCATCGGGGCATTGTTGACGGGCGCAATCGCTTATCCGTTTATCGATCAACCCGCAACGAATGTGAGTGATACGAACGTGACCTCGCAAGGGACTCCGGTCCAGACGTCATCAAACGTGTCTGACTCTTCAGTCACGAATGCCGTCGCAACCGCTCAACCTGCAGTCGTCACCGTGAACAACTTCGCCCAAACTGGCTTCTCGAGTGAAGCCGTCGAGGCTGGCGTTGGATCGGGCGTCATCTACAAAAAAGAAGGTGACTCGGCATTTATCGCGACGAACCATCACGTTGTCAACGGGGCAGACAAGCTGACGGTCACGTTTAATGACGGAACGACAGCGGAAGCGACGCTCATGGGAAGTGACGCAACGTATGACTTGGCCGTCTTGAAAGTGGACGCTGACAAAGTACCTGCCGTCATCTCAATCGGCAAATCGAGCGAGTTAAAACCGGGACAAACGGTCATCGCCATCGGGAATCCGCTCGGACAATTCGAGAACTCCGTGACACGCGGTGTCGTCTCATCGACGTCACGGCTCGTCCCGGTAGATACGGATGAGAACGGACAGGCCGACTTCAACGCTGAGGTCATTCAAACGGATGCGGCCATCAACCCAGGTAACTCGGGTGGTGCGTTAATCAACGAAGAAGGACAACTCGTCGGAATCAACTCGATGAAGATTGCGACGGCAGAAGTCGAGGGAGTCGGATTCTCGATCCCGGTTGACATCGCCCTTCCGCTGATCAATCAAATCGAACAGACGGGAGAAGTGAATCATCCTTCGCTCGGCGTATCGCTACGTGACGTGTCAGAGTTCCCTCCAGGTTACTTGACGGAACAAATCAACTTACCTGAATCGGTAACGGCGGGAACGATTATCGTAGAAGTTCAACAAAATAGTTCAGCCGCAAAAGCGGGTCTTGAGGCGCGTGACGTCATCGTGAAAATCAATGACAAAGACGTCAGTTCGTTCATCGACCTCCGTAGTGAATTGATTCGAGATACGGACGGAACGGTCGACATCGAATATGTCCGTGACGGAAAAACGGAAACAGTTCAAGTCGAGATTCAAAACGCAAACGGTTCTGCATTGTAAAAGGTGGGCAATAAGCCCGCCTTTTTTGCTATGCTTATACAAAAGGAGGATGAAATATGGTACGAAATTTATATGGGGTGTTATTATTCGGGGCAGGAATTTTACATTTTGTCAGAGAAAAGGCGTTCATGTCGATTATTCCAAAGTCTTGGCCGTTCCGCCGCTTGATGGTGCAACTAAGCGGAGTCGTGGAAGTCGTCTTCGGGGCAATGCTCTTACTAAACAAAGGGACGACGTTCGTAAAGCGGACGCTACCAGCATTCTTTATCGCCGTCTTCCCGGCCAATATCAACATGGCCGTCAAACCTTCTAGAATCGGTGGGAAAGTCATTCCGAAATGGATCACATGGGGACGACTCCCGCTTCAATGGGTTTTGATCAAAGGTGTCAAAAAAATATAAAGGTGTGGAGATACATATGACAAACGTATTGAAATGGTTCGAACATTTTCATGAACATCCAGAAATCAGTTGGAAAGAAGTTGAGACGACCCGAACGATTGCATCCATCTTATCGAACTGGTCGATTCCGCATCAGACGTTTGAGGATGTGACCGGAGTGATCGCGGAGATTGGATCAGGGGAAGACGTGATTGCGGTCCGCGCCGATATCGATGCGTTATGGCAACAAGTGGACGGTACGTTTCGTGCGAACCATTCATGCGGGCACGACGCGAACATCAGCATGGTACTCGGTGCACTCGAACAGTTGAAGGACGAGGCGTTACAGAAGCGGATCCGTTTCATCTTCCAACCTGCCGAAGAGCAAGGGAATGGTTCCCTCGCCATGATCGAACGTGGGGCGTTAGAAGACGTGACGCAACTGTTCGGGATTCATTTGCGCCCACAAGAAGAGTTGAAGAAAGGTCAATACGCGGCGGCGATTCAGCATGGTGCTGCCTTCTTCTTAAAGGGAGAGGTCATTGGGGATGACGCGCACGGCGCAAGACCGCATCAAGGGCAAAACGCACTCGATGTCATCTTCACGATTCAACACATGCTCAAAAGCATTTACTTATCACCGTTTGAGCCACACTCCGTCAAGTTGACGAAAGTACACGCCGGGAGTGACAACATGAACATCATTCCAGGGAATGCGACGTTTTCGATTGATGTCCGCGCTCAACAAAATGAGGAATTGCTCGAACTGCGAAATCGTGTCGAAGACATGTTACTCCATGTCGGTCAGCTTCATCGTGTGACATTGGAGTGGGAGTGGCAAGACTTCACACCGGGAGCGGTCGTTGGGGAACAGTCGAGTCAGATTGCGAAGCAGGCGATCGAGCAACGCTTCGGTCAGTCGGCTCTCGTCGAGAGAATTGTCACGTCAGGTAGCGATGATTTTCATTTCTATACTGTTGAGAAACCGACGCTTGATGCGACGATGATTGGAATCGGTGCAGATTTAGGTCCAGGACTTCATCATCCGCATATGACGTTTGACCGTGATGCGTTAGAAGACGGGGCACGCCTGCTTGCGGATGCACTCCGAATTGCAGCAACATAATTCAGGATGAGTGTGATAGACAGATGTCTGTCCACTCATTTTTTTATTGCATCAAATAAGTGTAAGCGCTATCATAACGTTATTAGCGACAATATAACGACAATTCTGAATTTTCGCTATAGGGGAGGAAGTTAGATGGAAACAACGGGGAACAAGCAAGACATGAAACTAGGGTGGGCGCTCTTACCACTTGCCGTGATGATTGTCGTCATGCTCATCTCAATCGTTAAGCTCGGACAAGGACCACACATCCCGCTCATCGTCGGGACGGCGGTCGCTTCGCTCGTCGCCTGGCGTCATGGGTTCAAGTGGAAAGAGATTGAAGAGATGATGTATAAAGGGATTCGTCTCGCTTTACCGGCAGTCGTCATCATCATTTTGGTCGGATTGACAATCGGTGCTTGGATTGGTGGGGGAATCGTTGCCACGATGATCTATTTCGGACTGAAGATCATCTCGCCGGCATACTTTTTATTAACGATTTGCCTCATCTGTGCGGTCGTCGCGCTCTCGATTGGGAGTTCATGGTCGACGATGGGAACGATTGGTGTAGCAGGGATGGGGATCGGACTGAGTATGGGGATACCAGCTCCGATGGTTGCGGGAGCCGTCATCTCAGGTGCTTATTTCGGGGACAAGATGTCACCATTGTCAGATACGACAAACTTGGCGGCAGGACTGACTCATACGAATCTATTCGTACATATCCGACACATGTTATATACGACGATTCCAGGACTCATCATCGCGCTAGGGGTATACGCTTGGCTTGGTAGACGGTTTGCGGATTCGACGACGGACTCGTCAGAGATTACACAGACGCTTAACATTCTTGAAGATAGTTTTGTCATCTCGCCATGGTTACTCGTCGTGCCGCTCGCGGTCATTTTGCTCGTCGCGAAGAAGGTACCTGCGATTCCAGCACTCGTCGTCGGGATTGCCCTCGGTTTCTTGGCTCAAGTGTTCATTCAAGGCGGGTCACTTTCAGACAGCGTAGGTGCTCTTCAAAGTGGCTATGTCATTGATACAGGTAATGAATTGGTCGACAACCTCTTCAGCCGTGGCGGTCTTGATGCGATGATGTACACGGTCTCCATGACAATCGTTGCGATGACGTTCGGTGGAATTTTAGAATATTCAGGTATGCTTCAATCGATCATGAATCAAATCTTGAAGTTGGCGAAAACAGCAGGCTCGTTGATTGCTTCAACGATTTTGGCTGGGATTGCGACAAATGCGACCTGTTCGGAGCAGTATATCTCGATTGTCGTCCCGTCACGTATGTTTGCAGGAGCTTATGAAAAAATGGGATTACAATCGAAAAACTTATCACGCGCACTTGAGGATGGTGGAACATTGACATCGGTGTTCATCCCATGGAATACGTGTGGGGTATTCATTCTTGGTACGCTCGGGGTCGGGGCATTCGAATACGCGCCTTACGCCGTCTTAAACTTTATCGTACCGGTCATTTCGATTCTGTATGCCTTTACGGGATTCACAATCGAGCGCATGGCCGTCATTCAGCAAGAAGAGTCAGTTGTGAAGCAAGCAGCCCAATAAAACAATTCCCGGTCGTCAATCGACCGGGAATTGAAATTTATAGACGGTGCGCGGACGACCTTGGCTGTAGCTCATCTCTTCGCCAATCGCATGAACGAGTTTCGCATCGACCAACTTCTTAATCAATCGCTCTGTCGTGCGACGGGTGACATGTAAGTAATCGGTCAACTCTTTAGCCGTGAACTCAAGTTGATCACGTGAGAAGTGGATGAGTTTTTCGATATTGGTCGGACTCATACCGGTCTGTTTCATCATGTCGTAGACACGTGTTTGCGTGACGCGATAGTGAATGGGTGAGGGTTGATCCGAGAACATTAGCCGCTTCGAATCATCGACGATGCGCATCTGTCGTTCACTTTCTGCATAAAGCGCGAGTCGTGCATGGTCGAGAGCGCGCTGATAGTCTGAGCCATATCCGATGCCGACAAGAACAGACGAGGGATTCGGTAAAACAACACCATTTGAAATAGCGGTCTCAATTTTGCCTTTATTCGATAAGATTGTGACCCCCTCTTCATTCGATTGTAGCAACTTGCCACCGAAGAATTGTTGGTCCGACACGTGTGCTAACGTCTCTTCACTCGAATTCGAATACTGAAGAATGGCAAACTGAGACTGATCTGATTTTTGCAATCGAATCTGTTGTAGAAAATCATTGAAATGGTGAAGAATCCTCTCTTTCGGTTCAATCATGAGTTGACTCCGATAGCCGTCGGTTATTAACCGGCGTTGGATTTGCTCGACACTCGTCAAAGCGAATTGTGTCGTCCCATTTTCTTGAAGTTGTTTATGAAAGGCAATCAAGTCCTCGAAATTCATGTTTGGATGAAGCTGTTTCACTTGCGATTGCGAGATACGAGTGGGAAATGGCTCTAACACCGATGCAAGTCGTGATGAGTCGACGAGGTCAATCGATAGATGTTCAAGCTCGACGTGTTGCGTCAACGTCATAAATAAGAGTGAAGTCAATAAAACGACATCGTCTTGAACGACATGATGAGCATACGGGAGGTTCGCCCTCTCCATCGCGTACGTATACGGAAATGAACCGGAGAAGAAAACACCGTCAAAAAAGTGTAATTGTTGGGCGATGTCTTTCGCTTCGCGTGGGTCATCATAAGGAAACCCTTCAATCCGGACATCGGGTAAGGAAGAACCATTTACAATATGTTGAATAAACGCTGGTGAGCCGACGACGGCGATATGGATAGACATCACAAAATCCCCCTTGCAATTTAACGACTATATAACGACAATATAGAGGAAAGCGTAGACGAAGTAAAGGAGTGATGAAATTGAACATTCAAAGCATTGAAATTTTCTCGGTTCGATTCCCACTAAAAGTTCCGTTTATCGTGAGTTATCATCGTTATGACGATATGCCATCTGTCATCGTCAAAATGACCACGTCTTGCGGACTGATTGGTTATGGGGAAGCGGTAGCGGATGAACACGTGACGGGAGAGTCAGCTGAAAGTACGGTGAGTGTCCTCCGTCATCTATTGGCACCTTTATTAATCGGGAAAAACCCGATGCATTTGGAGCGGATTCATGACGAGATGGACCTTGCGATAAAAGGTGTTCCTGCAGCAAAAGCAGCGCTCGATATCGCCTGTCACGATTTGATCGGAAAGAAACTGAAACAACCGATTTACGAATGGATTGGCGGTCGGTACCATGAGTCGTTCCCGGTCACACACGTCTTGAGTATCGGGGAACCGGATCACATGGCACAAGAGGCTCTTGATCAAATCAAACAGGGCTATACGGCCGTGAAGATGAAAGTCGGGGTCGACGTACAAACGGACGTGGAACGTGTCAAAGCCGTGAGAGAAGCCGTAGGACCAAATGTTCCGATTCGGATTGACGTCAATCAAGGGTGGGTCAATGCGGCCAACACGGTCCGAGCCATGCGTCTACTCGAATCGTACGGAATCGATTGGGTCGAACAACCGGTCAAAGCGGATGATTTTGAAGGCATGCTCGAAGTGAAACAAAAAATCTCGGTGCCACTCATGATCGATGAAGGTCTGAAAGACATTCACGATATGAGACGGTTGACGATGATGCAAGCAGCCCATAAAGCGAACATCAAGCTGATGAAGTGCGGTGGCATCTATCCGGCGAAAAAGTTGGTCCATATGGCGGAGATGTCAGGGATTGAATGCCAAATCGGCTCGATGGTCGAATCGTCGATTGCATCGAGTGCGGGATTCCATGTCGCCTTTTCAAGTAAGATTGTTAAAACGGTCGAATTGACAGGACCGTTACGTTTCGGGAAGGATGTCGGGAACTTGACATATGATTTGCCGATCATCTCATTGAACGACCGTCCTGGTCTCGGCATCGATGTCGATGAGGATCTATTGCGTGAACTGACGATCGATTCATATGTGATTGGAGAAGACTCACATGTGGCAAGGTGAGATCAAAGGTCTTCCGCTTCAAGTGCGTGTTCTGACGTTGTCAGACTTACCTGAGTTGTTGTTAATTCAAGAAGCGGTAATTCAAGCGTTGGCTGAACCGGAGCACTATCAATCGTTATCGATTGAAGAGTTCACGAAACTGTTAACGGATCAGACGTTGATTGGGGCAATGTCTGAAGGACAACTGATTGCATTCCGTGCCATGTTAATCCCCCCGATTGACGATGAACATTTAGGACGAGATATCGGCTGGCCGGAGGATTCGCTTGAACGTGTCATTTATCAGGAAGTGACGAACGTGCATCCAGATTTCCGGGGATATGGGTTGCAGACGCACTTGGGCAAACTATTGATGTCACAAGTTGAATCGGACAACCAATTTGATGTCGTCTGTGCGACGGTCGCACCGTTTAATATTCCAAGTATGAAAGACAAGTTTACGCTCGGACTCCAAATCGGGGCGTTGAAAGAAAAGTATGGCGGGAAACTCCGCTATATTTTTTACAAGGAGCTTCATCGTTCATGGCATCCCACATCAGTTGTGCAAGATGTACCGATGGAAGATCGTGGGCGACAAGTTGAGTTGCTTCAAGCTGGTTGGATCGGGACGGGCATGATGAAACAAGGGGAGCAGTGGATCGTTCGTTATGAGAAGTAAAAAATCCTCGTCAAGCTGACGAGGATTTTATTCATTCGAGAACGAAGAGTACATCATTCGCGAATTTCTCATACGTACGGTCACTCGGGTGGAACTGATCGGTCGCTAAATCTCTTGATAAGTCAGAGATGTAGGCGAACGGGTCGATCACATCGATATTCTGCGCATTCGCCAATTGTTTCGCGGATGCGTTCCAATCGAGGATGAGCTGATTGAATGCTTGTCCATTCTCATCATTTTGAAACGGATTGTATAGACCGATATACACGATGGTTGCCGAATCGTTGAGCGAGCGAATTTCAGTGAAAATCGTTTCTAAATTCGTCTTCGCATCAGTGACCACTTGTTGAATATCGACGGATTCGAAGTTATCGACGTTTTCTCCACGGTTGAACAAATCGTTTCCACCGATGGTCAACGTGATATATCGTGCGTTTTCGATGGTCCGACGTACTTCAGGTTGCTCGAGTTGTGTGAGTAAATCTTCTGTTCGTGCTCCAGACACGGCAAGATTTTGCGTACGCACGCCTTCTTCAAGAGCAGCGCTGACAGGCTGTACATATCCTGCGCCTGATGTTGACCCGACACCGCGTGTCAACGAATCGCCTAATGCGACGTAGACGTCTCCTTCTGGCTCGGGACGTTCATCTTCGGAGACGGAAAGTGTTCGCTCCGGCGGATTGACGATATCTTGATAGCCGATCCATAGACCGTAGACGGCGATTCCCGTTAAAAGAACGGCGCCACTTAAAAATGCATACCATTTCGAATGTTTCATGGGCTGACCTCGCTTTCTATACAGACATCATATCAAAAATGTGACGATGTGCCCTATGTGAATGTTCGAATAGGACAGATTTGATTTTGTCCGATAGAATAAAGAAAGAGGTGAGACAATGGAACCGACGTTAAAGCTACATCAACTGACAAAAGTGATAGGGAAAAAGACGATCATCGATAATATTTCGTTAGAAGTCAACCCAGGTGAGGTGTTTGGATTTTTAGGACCGAACGGTGCCGGGAAAACGACGACGATTCGGATGATCGTCGGCTTGATTAAACCGACAAAAGGAAATGTTTCGATTTGTGGCTATCGTGTCGATAAACAATTCGTTCAAGCGATGAATCAGATCGGAGCCATCGTCGAGAATCCAGAGCTGTATAAATTTTTGTCTGGACGTGAGAACTTAGAAGCCTTCGCCCGCATGTTGCCTGATGTGGACGATAAACGAATTCAAGAAGTGATCGACCTCGTCGATTTGACTGCTCGCATCGATGATAAAGTGAAGACATACTCGCTCGGCATGCGTCAACGGCTCGGTATCGCACAGGCATTATTGAACAATCCACGCGTTCTTATTTTAGACGAACCGACGAACGGACTTGATCCGATGGGGATTCGAGATTTACGACTTTTCATTCGTAGACTTGTCGAAGAAACTGGGCTGAGTGTTCTCGTGTCGAGTCACATCTTGGCCGAGATTGAATTGTTAGCGGATCGAGTCGCGATCATGTCACGCGGGAAGATTGTCAAAGTGGGAACGGTCGATGCTTTGATTGAAGAACTCGCATCGACGGTCGATTTGCACATTGCCAATAGTTTTGAAGTGCTGCCGATCGTTCAAGGTTATGAAGGGATCGATCAAGCGGACGTGATCGATGAGCGAACGATTCGAATCTCAATGAACGTTGAGGAAACAGCAAAATTGAATCGATATCTAATGGAGAGAGATGTCGACGTGTTCGGACTCGAGCGTCGTGTGCAGACGTTAGAGGATCTCTTTATTACATTGACGGGCGGTGATCACATTGCCTAATCCATCTTTACTCGGACTCATACGTAATGAAGTATTAAAAATTCATCGGAAGCGTAGGTTGATGGTCGTCTCGATCATCCTGATTGTACTCGTCTCGATGTTCACATACGCGAACTATCGGCAAATCGAGAAGCAGCGTGAAGAGCAAGGGACGATTGATTGGCGTGTTGATCTTCAACAAGAAATTATCGATACACAGAACCGACTCGCCTCTGCGAACGTCCAAGACGAGTTTCGTCAGATCCTTGAATTCCAAGTCCAACAGAATCAGTATTATCTTGATAATGACATCAACCCGAACTATCCAGGCGCACCGACGTTTATGCGTGTCTTCTTCTCGCAAGGGACGACGCTCGTCCTACCGCTTTTCATTATCGTCTTGATGGCAGATATCGTCAGTGGGGAGCATAATGACGGGACAATCAAAACACTACTGTCCCGACCGGTAAGGCGTTATAAAATTTTGCTTGCTAAATGGTTGACGACACTTTTGTATACATCAATCTTAATATTTGTGACCGCCGTCGTCAGTTACGCCATATCGGGGATTGTTCTCGGATGGGACGGTTGGACAGCTCCAATCCTGACAGGCTTCCAAGCTTCACCGACCGGCACCTTCTCAACTGATTTTGTCCATACGTTGCCGATGTGGGAATACTTGCTCATGTCGATGGGACTCTCATGGCTTGTCGTTGCTGCCGTCGGTACAATCTCACTTATGATCTCGGTACTAGTAAAAAATACGGCGACCGGCATCGGAATCATGATGGCCGTCCTCATCTCAGGGCCACTCTTGACATCGCTTGGCTCAAACTGGGATAGCTCGAAATACCTGGTGAACGTCAACTTCGGCCTTCATACCTATTTGGAAGGACAGGCTCCCCCAATCGATGGGATGACGTTACCGTTTTCGCTTCTCGTCATTCTCATTTGGTCGATGGCCGCCTTGGCGTATGCGTTTTACCACTTTACCCAAAAAGATGTGTATTAATTATTCGTGCTCCTTTCCTAAGGAGCACCTATTTTTTTTGGATAAAATTAGGTCGTAAATAGAATGAATGGTTCTAAATACTCAATATTATGAATTATCAAAATAATTAAAAAGATGGATACAGCCTTTGTGGGAAACTGTGTAAAGTAAGAGTCATCACAAAGGAGGCAAACACATGAAAAAAGTTGTATCTACATCATTAATCGCAGGTGTCCTACTCGTACCACAATTGGTCGGGGCGGCAGAATTGAAGTCAGGCACTCTGACGAAACCATCAGAAAGTGCACCGACAACGATTGTAAAAGAGTACGTCAAATCAAAAGGTGAGTTCAAGACGATCGAGTCGAAATCAGACAAAGTCGGGAAAGTGGTTAAGCTCCAACAGACAGTTGATGGCGTGCCCGTATTCGGTGGTGTGGTAGTCGGTGTCGTAGATGAAGCGGGTCAATTGAAGACAGTCGTGGATGATGCGAAATCGGTCAAGAACCTACATAAGTCGATCAAGTTAACTGAAAAGAAAGCCATCGCGAGTTACAAAAAGCTTGTCGGACATAAGGGGGCCTATGAACTCGAACCGGAATCAGAATTGATTGTCTATCCTAAAGGTGACAAGTCGGTCTATGCATATCAAGTGACCGGAACGATCCTTGAAGCAGAAGAGCCATCACGTTGGACATACTTCATCGATGCGGGGACGGGTGAAGTACTCAATAAATTCGACCAGTTGGCTCACGCGAGACCGACGAACGGTGTGACGGGAACTACGTATACAGGAACAGGAATCGACGTTCTTGGATATAGTCAGACGTTCAAGACAACGAAGAGTGGTTCGTACTACTACTTACAAGATTCGACACGTGGAAAAGGGATTTATACGTACGATGCTGGAAACCGCACACGCCTTCCGGGTTCACTTTGGGCTGATGTCGATAACGTCTTGAACACGACATACGATCGCGCAGCAGTTTCGGCACACGTCAACGCAACGAAAACGTATGACTTCTATAAGAATACGTATGGACGTAACAGCTATGATAATGCTGGTGCTGCCCTCAACTCGACGGTTCATTATAGCCGTAGCTACAACAACGCGTTCTGGGATGGTAGCAAGATGGTATACGGTGACGGAGATGGTCAGACATTCACATACCTCTCTGGGGCACTTGATGTTGTTGCGCACGAATTGACTCACGCAGTCACGGAGTATACAGCAGGATTGATCTACCAGAACGAGTCTGGCGCAATTAACGAGGCGGTATCGGATATCTTTGGTACAGTTGCCGAGTACAGCGTTGGAACAAACTTTGACTGGTTGGTAGGGGAAGATATCTACACACCTGGAGTTGCGGGAGACGGCCTTCGTTCGATGGCAAACCCAGCAGCAAACGGAGACCCAGACCACTACTCGAAACGATACACAGGTACACAAGATAATGGTGGTGTGCACATTAACTCTGGGATCGTGAACAAAGCGGCATACCTTTTAGCTAGCGGCGGATCACACTACGGTGTGTCTGTCCAAGGAGTCGGTGTTATGGAGATGGGGGATATCTATTACCGCGCGCTCAATGTTTACTTGACGCCAACATCTAACTTCTCAAGCCTTCGCCAAGCGGTCGTTCAATCGGCGAAAGATCTTTACGGTGCAACTAGCCCACAAGCGGTATCGGCTGCGAAATCGTTTGATGCTGTCGGAATCAACTAAGAGTCTAATTGAGAAATCCTTTCCGAAATATTTCGGAAGGGATTTTTTGTGGCGATTTGGGGTAAATCAAATTGGAATGATCACTGAAAAGGAGAAATAACATGAATCTAAAAGAATATATGGCTACACCGAACAAGCAAATTCAGTTGAGTGATTTCTCTACCCATGTGAAAGATAAACCTGATGATTCGACTTTGACGGATGAACTGATTCCGGACAGTGTAGAACGATTGAAAGAGTTACATTGGAGACTATACGCCGAGAGCAAGACCGGGGTTGTCGTCGTTTTACAAGCACTTGATGCCGGTGGAAAAGACGAAGCAATCAGTTATATCTTTTCGAACTTGAATGCTCAAGGTCTTAAGACAAATGCGTTCCAAAAGCCGTCTGATACGGAAAAGAAACACGATTATCTGTGGAGAATGCATAATCTCTTACCGGAAAGAGGTCAAGTTGGCATCTTGAATCGATCGCACTATGAAGAAGTGATTGCGCCTCGCATCCATGATTTGTTAGGAGACGAGGTACTTCCGGATGAAATGGATCAAGAAAAAGTGTGGGAGATGCGATATCGTCAAATCAACGATTATGAATTGTACTTGAAAGAAAATGGATTTGAAGTCATCAAATTCTTTTTTAATGTGTCGAAAGATAAACAACGGGATCGTTTGCTCGAGCGACTGAAAGACCCGAAGAAGAATTGGGAGTTCTCATTCAGTGATGTGGAAGAGCGACAATATTGGGAT
Organism: Exiguobacterium sp. B2(2022); assembly: GCF_028823655.1. Lineage (NCBI taxonomy): Bacteria > Bacillati > Bacillota > Bacilli > Caryophanales > Exiguobacterium > Exiguobacterium sp. B2(2022). The sequence goes on from NZ_JAPEHX010000024.1 coordinate 29,097, forward strand.
GATTATCAAAACATATTTGAAGAGATGATCACACATACATCCACGGATGTTTCACCTTGGTATATCTTGCCTGCAGATGACGAATGGTACAGCCGTTATATCATTTCTTCCGTAATGATTGATGTCCTCGAGCGAATCAATCCACAGTATCCGACTTTTTCAGATGAAGAGCAAGAACGCATCGATGAGGCGATTCAAACGCTTGAAAATGAATAACGGATGACGTTCTCGTGAACAATTAAAAATCCCCTTGCACTGAAAGCGAATTCAAGCTAAAGTGATACAGTAGAATAGAGGTCAGACATCTGTACAAAGGGGTAATGAGTGTGGGTAACGTAAGTTTATTATTTGGTGGCGTCGCGCTATTTTTAAATAGTCTTGTCCTTCTCGGGAAGGTCGATATGAAGAGTGCCGGTGTATTCAGTTTGTTCACCGGACTCTTACAAACGTTTATCGCAACATGGTTACTGATTGGGGCAAGTCCTGAAGAGCAGTTCGGCCTCGCGAGCATTTACTTGTTTGCGTTCACGTATTTATATGTCGGTGTGACGTTCATTTTGAATTTAGACGGACGTGGCGTCGGCTGGTTCTCGTTATTCGTCTCGATCGCAGCCGCTTTTTACGGGGTGATGGCGATCGCTGTAGCCGATCCGATGGGTGCGTTGACATGGTTCTTCTGGTCACTGTTATGGGGACTTTTCTTTTTCGGAATGGGACTTGGCAGACCGAATGAGGCCATCACAGCGCGTGTCGCTCTCGTATTGTCGTGGTTGACCTTGATCGTTCCGGCGATGGTTGGGATGGCAGGACTCATGAACGGATTGTATGACATGATCTGGTGGGCAGCGAGCGGGACAGCGATTCTGTATTTTATCGTCTCCGTCAAACGAACGAAACAGGCCGTAGAAGTGGCTTGAATAAAGATATGACAATAAATAAAAATGAGGTAACTAAGTGAGCATGTTCTCACTAGGTTATCTCATTTTTTAATAAACGAAAACAACTATAAAAAATTATTAATCGTTTGACTGAATAATTGATCTCTTTTTGCATTTCTATTGTAGTTTCCATCCACACCATATGAGTAATACAATAAATAGTACTGATTTTCTTTTGTCTCTTTGACGTAGAATCCATACTTTATGTGAGGTTCATCTAGGAATTCTAATTCATATATGTAACCAAACTTCGTCACGGATGATGAGGCAATCTTGTAATCTTGACTCTCGACTTGTGAGTAGTTCTCTAGAGTGGAAATCAAAAATTCTTCTCTAATTGTTTTTTCGTACGCAACATAGATGATTAACGATGCTACAACAATTGTTATGAAAATAATCAAACTATAAATTCTTTTGTTCTTCACTTGTAAATAACACCTCTAGTTAGTATATTTTATTAAATATATCTTATGATAAATGGGGAATAAAGTTAATTTAATTCTTGAAACTACTCGTAGCCCAATAAACTAAATGATTGGTGTGAATCTAATGATTGCGTTAGAAGCATTAAAAAAAAGATTAATTCATAATCGATTAGAAGTGCAGCGGGAAGAAGGCTATGTGGAAACAGAACTGTTTACGTTTCAGCCACCTGCTACTAAGGACGATTTGGCTAGATTACCGCATCGTTCACCATCTCAAATGATTGATTTTTTAACTTTACATAACGGCGCACAGCTATTTGTCCATCCCACATACGGTGGAAGGATTCAACTGTTTAGTGTGGAAGAAATCAACGAGTATCAAGAAACATGGGAATGTCCTGAGCAGTTTATCCCCGTCGGCGCTGGTATAGATGGAGAATGGATTGCTTGTGAGGTTGTCAACGAACATGAAAATTACATATGGGTCGGAGAATTTTTGACTTATGAAGATGACATTGAAAAACTTCCCATGGATTATACACGTTGGCTCGACTACTTAATTGTCGCGCAAGGTGCCCATTTTTGGGATTGGTTCAGAAGATAAGGTTTAATTAGTAGGTTGCTCATACATCTTAGTTGGCACACTCTTCACGAGTGTGCTTTTTTCTCATTTATTTTGTGTCTAAAATGTGAAAAGTGGGAATGAGGATGCTAAAGGAGGCGAAAGCAGATGAGTGATGGACTCGTGTTATTACTCGGATTACTTTTATGTGGTTGGATGCTGTTTGCCGTCGTATTTGATGATAGAATAAAAAGAAGAATTTGATGGCCCGTCTCATGAGGAGACGGGTTTTTAATTGAGGAGTGAGAAGTATGAAAAAAAAACCTGTCGTCGTCATCGTCGGACCAACTGCTGTCGGGAAAACAAAGACGGGTATTGAACTCGCGAAAGCGTTCGACGGCGAGATTGTCTCAGGTGACTCGGTTCAAGTTTACCGGGGCATGGACATTGGTTCAGCAAAAGTAACGAAAGAAGAAGCCGAAGGAATCCCGCACCATTTGATTGATATTTGTGACCCGGATGACGCAATGAGTGTCGCAGCTTTTCAACAGTTGGCTCGTGCTGCCATTGATGATATTTATGCCCGTGGCAAACTACCGATTATCGTCGGAGGAACAGGTTTATACATTCGTTCGATTTTATATGACTATGAATTTGTGGAACGACCTGTGGACGAGGCGTTGCGGGCTGATCTCGAACGGTTGGCAGAAGTCGAAGGGCGTGAGGCATTGCATCAAAGGTTAGTTCAACTTGATCCCGAACGTGCGGCTACGATTCACCCGAATAACGTCCGTCGCGTCGTGCGAGCACTCGAAGTAGCGATGCAAGGTGATACGCAGACGACAGATAGCGAGCCGTCCGAACATTATGATTACCGATTGTTCGTTCTTCATGCTGACCGGGAACTTCTCTATGACCGAATCAATCAACGGGTCGATGCGATGATGGAAGCAGGACTTGTTGAGGAAGTAGAAAGCTTGATGGCGAAAGGATATCGAGATACTCAGGCGATGCGAGCCATCGGGTATAAGGAAATCATTCCGTATGTTGAGGGAAAAATTTCGAAAGACCGTGCGACAGACTTGTTGAAGCAACATACGAGACAGTTCGCAAAGCGTCAATTGACGTGGTTCCGTCATCAATTTGATGGAATTTGGGTGGATATGGGGCGAAAATCATTTGAACTATCATATAAAAATATTTATGATGATGTAGAGGGGTTTTTTCGAAAATTCCGATTATTTTAAAGAGATAAAGACTAGGGGGAATCCAGCATGAAAGCGAGCTACAACATCCAAGACCATTTTTTGAATCAACTCCGAAAAGAAATGGTTCCAACGACCGTCTTTTTAGTGAGCGGGTTTCAAATTCGAGGTGTCATCAAATCATTCGATAACTTTACTGTCATCGTTGAATCAGAAGGTCGTCAACAATTGATCTATAAGCATGCGATCTCAACATTCTCACCGGCACGTAACGTCACGTTATACGAGCCAGATGCAGTCGAAGTAACAGAAGGATAAGCATAAGAAAAGGAGCGGCCCGGGGACCGCTCCTTTTCTTATGCTGTTTTTGATGTACCGGGCTGTTTGATCGCCTCTAGGACGCGCTGAACGGCGCAGCCACCGAGGAGCGAATCCATTTGGTCACAAATTTGTGTCGGCGTCGAACGGTGTAACAATGTATATGTTCGTTTCCATGCGCGTTCTGCCGATTGAATCCGGACTAGAAGGTCGGCATGGCTCAGTTCTTTCAATTTATCAATGTTAAGACGGTTCGTCCGTGTGAAAGCAGATAGGATGACCGCTTTCGCAAGTGGTGTTTGAAGTGGGTAACCAGATAGCTCGAGAGCGGCCATAGCGCCTTTCATCTCGTGTTCGACGATTTTATCGAGTGACTCATCTTTTGCATATGGATTACCGGAAAGGTGAGTGAGTGACTGTTCTAAGTCCTTCATCTCTACTGGACAACTAGACGCTTGTAAAATATGTTCGATGGATTGTTGCTCTTGTGCATAACGTGTCGCTTCCCCCGAGGCGATGAAACGCTCATACGTATCGATTAATGAAATCATTATCGCTTCCCCCTTTGTAGAACTATCTTTATCGTACCAATAATCGTAAGCGCTTTCAATATAATGAATGTGAAATCATGACCCTACTAGAAAGTATGTTCGCCTAATGTGTAGAAACGCGATACAATGTCAGAAGATGCGAGGAGGGAATGTTCATGAATTATTATCAACAAATTGATTCGGTCACAGGTAAATCGACGAACCGTGAAAGATTTCAGATACCACAAATTGAAAAAACGAAAGAGCGGTTAGATCAGTTGCCAGACGGGGCTCCTGTTCAGACGAAAGCGCTCGTTAGTACGGTCGAAGTGAGAGAAGGGAAAAGCGGGGCGAAATGGCTACAGTTAAGTGTCACGACGGCGAGCGGGATGATGCGTGCGAAGCATTGGCTACGTGGAAATGAGAGTGAACTACTTCCAATCTATGAATCGGGTGTTATCGAATTGTCCGGGAAAATCGATGTCTATCCAAAACCGGACGGTGCTAAGTCGATTACAATCGATCGTGTCCAACCGATTTCAAAAGATGAGGCGATTTCTTTACTCCCAGGGTTACCGGGTGATGAGACGATGGAACAGTTTGCAGATGAGTTGTTCAGTTTAATCGATACGTTATCACCGACCTATCAACAGATTGCCTACGGACTCCTCGATTTCGTCTGGGATGACTTTGTACTTTCGCCTGCAGCTCTTTATCACCATCACAATTACGCAGGAGGATTGCTGAAGCATACCGCCTGCATGTTGCGTCTCGGATATCGAATTCAGGAGCAGGACGATTATTTGGCAATGGTGTTCCGTGTGATCAAAGAAGCCGAGCAGTTGCATAAAGTCGACCTTTGGAATACGATGAACGGTGTTAAAATCGAACAAGCCTATAAAGGTACGTTCGAATCATTATATGCGGCATGTGAAGCGATGGCAGAGCGGAAGGAACCACTCAATTGGGATGAGCTTGCGCTAGGAATCCTCTTCCATGACATCGGAAAAATATATGAATACAGTCACCTTTTATCGAGCCCGAACCGTTTTGAAAAACTGTCGCCTGTCGAAGGAACGAGTGAGACGACAGGGATCTCCATCAATCCGCTAGGAACGTTGATCGGGCATATGCCGTATGGTGGACTTCTATTCGAAGAAACGCTGCGTCGTGCAGACGTCCGTTTGCCGATTGATGTCCATCACCGTATTTGGCATATGATCTTATCGCATCATGGGAAACGTGAGTGGGGTTCGAGTGTATTACCGATGACGACAGAAGCGTGGATGCTTCACTTGATTGATTTATTAGACGCACGCTTTGAAAAATGGGCTCGTGCGCACGAAGATTTGTAAGAAAAGGGTGGTACTATGATTCCCGTTCAGTTAGTGACCGGATTTTTAGGAGCAGGAAAGACGACGTATATGAACCGTCTACTCGCTGCGACAGATGAGAAGATTTGTTTGATTGTCAATGAACTCGGGGCGGTCAATATTGATGAACAGTTGATTGTAAAAATGGACCAGGAGCAAATCGAACTATCGAATGGCTGTATTTGTTGTTCGATTCAAAATGATTTGAGTAAGACATTTTATCAACTCGTGGCAAAGAAGGAGTCGTTTGACCGAATTATCATCGAGACGACCGGTGTTGCCGACCCAGCCCCAATCATCCAGACGATTTATTATGACGAGTACTTACGTCAACATTTTAAAATGAACGCCATCTTGACTGTCGTCGATGCTAGTCAAATGAATCGCGACTTGTTCAAAGAAGGCATTCATCAAATCGCGTATGCAGACATGATTTTATTAAACAAGACAGATTTAGTCTCGAGCGAGGAGTTGAAACACGCCCGAGCACGGATCTCTCAAATCAATCCAACCGTTCGTGTGGTAGAAACGTTCCAGACTGAAGGGGAATTTGACCTTCTTGAAAACACGTTCCAACTGTCGCGAGTCGATGAAGAACAATTGAGTCGTCTAACAGAAACGACCGAATCTGTCTCTTCGCTTCGAGCCATCACGTTGAATGCAGATCGTCCGCTCTCTCGTGAACGCGTGACACGATATGTTCGTGAGGTATTGATGCATTATGAGGATTCAATCTATCGGATGAAAGCAATTGTTCGTCTCAAGGATGAGAATCGAAAATTTGTCATTCAAGCAACGAATCAACTCATGGGCGCGACGTTTGCGAACGAGGAACATGAAGGAAACCGCTCGGTATTCGTCTGGATTGGAAAAGAACTAGATGCCGATGCATTGGCACGAGGATTAAAAGCATGTGAGGTGGAGCAGGATGAAACTCATTCTCGTTGATGGATTTAACTTATTATCACGTTATTATTTTGCAACGGAACGTAGAAGAGCACTCGATCCAGATGTGACGGTGAAAGGGTTGCTTCGAAAAGTCGATGCCTGGACGACGGACTTTTCTCACATCGCTTTCTTTTGGGACGGGACGAGAGAAACGACGCATCGTTATGCCCTTTATCCTGAATATAAAGCGACGCGTAACGGATTGCCAGAACCGCTCTTCGAAGACTATGTCAAATTGAGAGCGGCTTTGGACGAGCGAGGGATTCTACAATCAGAATTGACCGGTTATGAGGCGGACGACTTGATGGGAGCTGTGGCGACAGCGTTCCCAGGAGAATCGTATCTTTACTCGTCTGATCGTGACTTACTACAATTATTGTCACCAAACGTGTTTCAAATCATGCCGAAAAAAGGTGAAGAACAACTCGTCAATGAGAGTTCGTTTGAAGCGATGTATGGGGTGAAACCATATCAGTTTGTCGACGTGAAAGCATTACAAGGTGATTCTTCGGATAATATCCCTGGCGTTCGTGGCATCGGACCAAAAACGGCAACCATCTTGATTCAACATTACGATACGGTCGAAACGCTCTACACGAACGTTCGAAATGCAACGCTCGAGGCACCGCATCAGAAGTTTGCAAAAAAATTAGACGGGCATGAAGAGATTGCGCTCTTATCTAAACGTCTGTCACAAATTGATATCCATGCGCCGATTAATACGGACTGGGAGGCGTATCGATTTGGTTCACATTTATTTTGACGCAGCAACAAATCAGACAACCGAAGAGAACGGGCTTGGTGTCTGGATTAAGTCATCAGACGGTACGGTCTCGACGTTCAAGCGTCAAACGCAAGGTTTGTCCAGTGTCCATGCAGAATTAGCGGCTTGTGCCTATGCACTTGAAATGGCGCATACGATGCAAGGAGAGACGTCATTCATGCTTTACTCCGATGCGGAAGTGATTGTTCGTGCTTTGGAGCAACGATTCATGAAAGATTCCTCGGCCAAATCCCTCTTTCTCAAAGCGCTGATTGCGTATGATGATTTACCGAACGTCTTTATCAAATGGATTCCTCGTGCAGAAAATCGTGCAGATGTCATTGCACGTGAAGCATTAAACGGAACGAAGTAAGCGACTAAGATCATTCTTGGTCGCTTTCTTTTTAGATGATTTTTCGCTAAAATGAAAGCGTAGTCAACTATAGAGGGGGAATTTAGCATGAAGGATTATCGAATCGAACGGGACACGATGGGGGAAATCAAAGTCCCGGCTGATGCAAAATGGGGAGCACAAACGCAACGTAGTCTTGAGAACTTTAAAATCGGTGCAGAAAAGATGCCGCTTGAGATTATACGTGCCTTCGCAATCTTGAAAAAAGGGGCGGCTCTCGCCAACGCTGAACTTGGAGTACTGGAAGAAGAGAAAGCTGAAATCATTGCGGAAGTAGCCGATGAGATTTTAGAAGGAAAGTACGACGCTGAATTTCCACTCGTCGTCTGGCAAACGGGATCGGGTACCCAATCAAACATGAACGTCAACGAAGTGATAGCGAACATTGCGAATATCAAATTGCATGCGCGTGAGCAATCGATTTGGATTCATCCGAATGATGATGTCAACAAATCGCAGAGCTCGAATGACACGTATCCGACAGCGATGCACATTGCGGCCATCCTTTCCGTGCAAGATGACGTCTTGCCGGCAATCGATGCCCTTCACCAAACTCTTTCGCAAAAAGCGGAAGCGTATATGGATATCGTCAAAATCGGACGCACACATCTTCAAGATGCGACACCGGTCACGCTCGGTCAGGAAATCAGCGGCTGGGTGCGGATGCTCGAACTCTCAAAACAAATGATTGAGCGGACGATTGAACCGCTGACAGAGCTTGCTCTCGGTGGAACAGCTGTCGGTACCGGAATCAACGCCCATCCTGAATTTGGGGAAGTCGTGGCGAAAAAGATTTCTGAAGAGACAGGTAAACCGTTTGTCACGGCCGTAAACAAATTCCACGCTCTTACGAGTCACGACCAACTCGTCTTTACACATGGTGCTTTAAAAGCGTTAGCGATGGATGCAATGAAGATTGCGAACGATGTGCGGTGGTTGGCATCGGGTCCACGTGCGGGGATCGGCGAAATTACGATTCCTGAAAATGAGCCAGGAAGTTCAATCATGCCAGGGAAAGTTAACCCGACACAAAGTGAAGCGCTCACGATGGTTGCCGCTCAAGTTCTTGGTAACGACGCGACGATTGGTTTCGGGGCGAGCCAAGGGAACTTTGAGCTAAACGTCTTCAAACCGGTCATCATGTATAACTTCTTGCAGACTTGTCGTCTCTTGACGGACAGCCTGCACTCATTCAACGATCACTGTGCGGTCGGGATTGAGCCGAATCAAGATGTGATTTCTCGAAACGTGGAACAATCGCTCATGCTCGTCACAGCGCTCAATCCACATATCGGATATGAAAATGCTGCGAAAATCGCAAAACTGGCACACAAAAACGGTACTTCTTTAAAAGAGGCGGCATTAGAAACGGGATTATTGACTGAAGCCCAATTTGATCAATGGATTCGTCCTGAAGAGATGACGTCACCGAACCTAAAAGTGAAAAAATAACATAAACGTGGATTCGTCCTGAAGAGATGACGTCACCGAACCTAAAAGTGAAAAAATAACATAAAGCGGTCGCAAGACCGCTTTTTCTATGTCTATTTTAGGACGTAAGCACTAGGGATATGTAAAACAATAGAAAATAAATAAGGAAATAGTTGTATTTTATCTGTAGAAGTCGCATAATCGATACATAAGAGAATTCGGGGAGTACGAACATAGGGGGGACGAAGATGGAGCAAGGTCAACTCACTGAGCGTATACATATGATTTTAAAAAAGATATCAGAGTCTAGACAAATTCCTAAATCCGATATCGAGTTTCTACTTGATTGGGTGAAGAAAGAGGTTAGACAGCGACGCTTTATGCATCTGTTAGAAATATTTAGTCGTGTTGAGTCTGATGCGAAGGAGTTGCCTAGCGTCCTTACCCAAGCAGAGGCAATGACCTTGATCTCACCGGTGAAACGATACATCCATACCGTTCTAGGAATCGAACAAGAAGATGAGGACCTCGTTTTGATTCTTTCTGCGAGTTTTTCGACATTTAGTCGGTATAAATCGCGTGTTGAGAAGCTTGGAGCACGTCCTGTATTCTTGCAAACACTCGAAGAAGCGGTCGAATATGACTATGAGGACGTACCAAAAGCCATCATCATGGACGTTGAACTATGGCCACAGTTTAAAGAACGTGACATCCAATCGTTTGTGAGCAAGATGAGAAAACTTTACGTCCCGCTCATCGTCATCGGAACGAATGAGCATTATCGTCTCGCTGCCTATTCCTATGGATTCGATGACTATTGGGAATCATGGGTACCGATGGAGGAGCGGTTAGTCCGTCTTGGTCTACATATTGAAAAGTCTCGTTTAGTTTCAAAGGCATTACTTGTCGATGAACTGACCGGTGCGTTCAACCGGAAGTATTTAAAAGCGACATTTACGCGCTTCATCTCAAGGTTAGAGCGCTCAGGTGAGAGCTTTGCTGTTGCCCTACTTGATATCGATCATTTTAAACAATTGAACGACACGTTCGGTCACTCTTATGGGGATGACGTTCTTCATCGGGTCTCGGAAGAAATCCGACACGCGATTCGTTCGAGTGATGAACTCATCCGTTATGGAGGAGAAGAGTTCTTAATTCTCTTGAACGTATCTGACCGAGCGATTGTCGAATCGGTGTTAGAGCGCGTCCGTACCCGGATTGAAGAGATGGAATTCCCGTACGAGCATCAAGTGACCGTATCAATCGGATATACCCGTGTCTGTCAGACAGGATATACGCTTGGGGAATGGTGTGCATACGCAGATGAGGCGCTCTATAAGGCGAAACGTGATGGTCGAAATCGCGTCGTCCGATACACGTCAGCGGTTCGTGAGGAAAAGCGGATTGCTTACGTGACGATGTCCGAGAACACGTACACTTCGCTTGCAAACCGCTTGCCCAAAGAGCATCGTCGCTATGAGGTCGTGTATCGTCCATACGAAGCGTATTCTTGTAACGACAACATCGAAATGTTCGTCTTAGACGATACCCGAGTCCATGAAGCGAGAGGAACGCTCTCTGCTGTGAAAGAACAGCGTGGAAAATATAGTCACATCCTCGCGGTTTCAAAGCGTACAGCCTCCGAACTAGAAGCGATTTATGACGACTACGCTGATGACAATCAAGATGAAGTCATCACGAAAAAAATTGAACAGTGGTTAGAAAAACTACCTGACTAAAAAGCAGATATCGATTATTCACGTGTTCGAATGTATACATAGATTTGTATATATTTTATCTTCTCTCTCATGAGTTGATGAACGAGACGTAATAGGCGAGTGGCAAAAGGATTAAAAAGAGAGCCTTTCAAAATCTTTAAAGATTTTGAA